>JAFEDP010000422.1 GCA_018241545.1 Pseudomonadota bacterium | reverse complement strand
CGCGACGGGTAGCGGAAGGTCACGTGCTCGAAGCGGATCCTGCGCTGGCGACCCGCCGGCAGCGTCGTCGGGTCGGCCGGGGCCGCGACCGGCACCGGCGCCGGGGCCTCGAACGACGGCACCCGCACGCGCAGCGTGCCACCGGGCCCGTCGTCCCCGTCCGCCGCCGCCGGCGCCGCCTCGGCGCGCGGCTCGGCGCCGGCGCCGAAGTTGAACTGCGCGAGGCGCGAGACGAGGTCGCTGATCGAGGCGAGGTGCGTGAACAGGTCGTCGAGCTTGACGACCAGCGGCAGGAAGTCGCTGCCGGACAGCGAGGGCTTCTCGCGTGCCTCCTTGAGCGCGTCCTCGAACTCGTGCGCGCGGCTCTCGACCGTGCCGAGCCCGAGCGCCGCCGCCTCGCCCTTGATCGAGTGGATCTGGCGGAAGATGCTGTCGAGCTTGCGGCGGAAGGCGCTCTCCTCGCGGGCCGGCTCGCGCAGCATGGCGTTGACCATCTTCATCGCGGCGTCGGAGTCGCTGAGGAACGAGCGCAGCTGCGTCGGGTTCACGTGCAGGACGCCGAGCAGCGTGTCCACCTGGGACTGGGCCTTCTCGCGCGACTCGGCCAGCTCGCGCGCGAGGCGCACGCGCTGCGTGACGTCGTTGACCGACACCAGCAGGTTCACGAGCTTGCCGTCGCTCTTGACGCGGTGGAAGTCGAACTCCAGCCAGCGCGTCTCCTGCCCGGCGCCGCTGTCGAAGCTGATCTCGACCTCCTGCAGCGGGTTGATCGACTTGACCAGGTTCTCCTTGGTGCGCTCCGACCACAGCACCTCGACGAAGCGCTGTGCGGTCTGCAGCGTCTTCTCGGGCACCAGCGGCTTGAGCAGGTCCTCGAAGCTGATGCCGGCGATCGCCTCGCGCTTGAACAGGCGCGCCATCGAGCCGGAGTGGGTGGCGCCGATGCGCCCGCGGCTGTCGAGCAGGAACAGCCCCTCCTTGACCGTCTGCAGGATGTCGGCGGTCTGGCGCTGCGCGTCCGCGAGCAGTGCCGCCTGGCGGCGCCGCGCCAGCAGGAAGTACACGAGCCCGACACCGAAGGCGAGCGCGCCGACGAGCGCGGCGAGCATCAGCACGCGCAGGTAGCGCGACAGGCGGGTCGACTCGCTCTCGAGGTCGGCCGAGACCTTGGCGAGCGCCGCGGCCACCCGCGGGCCGTCCTTCTTGGCGGCGACGATGGCCTTGCGCGCCTCCTGCGACAGCGCCCGGCCGGCCTGGTTGAGCTGCACGCCGGCGGCCTCGCTGTCGGCGTAGGGCACGCCCTGGAACGCCGCGATCGGCACCAGCGCCTTGCGCAGGTCCGCCCACGCCGCGGCGAGGGCCCTCATGTCGGCGGCGAGCGCCTCCGAGCTCTGCACCGCGCGCCCCGGGCTCGTGCTGAACGCGCCGGCGGAGCCCGGGTCGCTGCCGAGCGTGTGCAGCAGCCCGTCGAGGTCGCTGACGCCGCCGCGCACCTCGCCGAGCGGCTCGTCGACGTAGCCGAAGCTCTCGAGGCGGTCGCGCACCGACACCAGCGCCCCGCCGATCACCTCGGCCTGGCGCCGCTGCTCGCTGACGAGGCGCAGCGCCGCGGTGGCGTCGTCGAGGCGGCCGGCGAGCCGGAAGCCCGGCCACAGCACGGCGAAGGAGAACACCAGCAGCGCGACGGCGAAGAGCGCCGGGCTGCGCGGTGCGCGCGACCACGAGAAGGAGGCTTTCATCAGGAGGGTCTCCGCTCAGTCGCCGATGCGCTCGCGGCCGCGAGCGCATCGAGAAAGGCCGCGGCCGACGCCGGCCGGTCCGGGGGCCGCTTGGCCAGCAGGTTGTCGAGCAGCGTCTGGTAGCGCTGGTACTGCGCAGGCAGTCGCGGCGGGCGCGCCCGCAGCTGCAGCGCGAGGATCTCGGGCACGGTCTCCGCGTTGAACGGCAGCGCCCCGGTCAGCAGCTCGTGGAACAGCACGCCGAGCGCGTACAGGTCGCAGCGGTGGTCCGGCGGCAGGCCCTCGATCTGCTCGGGCGACATGTACGAGGGGCTGCCGACCCGCACGTTGCGCCCGGTGACGTCCGAATCCTTCAGGGCCGGCCGCGCCAGCCCGAAGTCGATCAGCGCGAGGCTGCCGTCGGCGCGCAGCATCACGTTGGAGGGCTTGAGGTCGCGGTGCACGAGCCCGGCGGCGTGGATCGCGCCGAGCGCCTCGGCGATCTGGCGCACGTAGCCGAGCGCCTCGGCCTCGGTCAGCGGGTGCTGCAGCCGCGCCTTGAGGCTGCCGCACGGGAAGTACTCGAGCGCGAGCCACAGGCAGTCGGCGCTGATGCCGAAGTCGTAGACCTCGGCGATCGCGTGGTGGCGCATCCCGGCGAGCAGCCGGCACTCGCGCAGGAAGCGCTCGCGCTCGGCGTCCGACAGGCCGTCGACGTAGCGCTCGGCGTGCACCTTGAGCACCACCAGCTGGTCGAGCTCGGCGCTGTGCGCGACGTAGAGCGTGGCCCGGCCCGAGCGGCACAGCAGCTTCTGGGGCCGGTAGCCGGCGATCGTGGGCCAGCCGGCCTCGGGCGCCGGCGGCGGCGCGGTGCGCGCCATGGCCGCCTCGGCGCGCAGCGTCTGCATCATCTCCTCGAAGTTCACCGTGTGCAGCGGCCAGTAGTCGACCGCGCCCGCGCGCAGCGCGTCGATCGCGCTGCGCTCGTGGCCGCTGCGCCCGAGCACCGTGACCGGCAGCTGGCGCTGCGCGGCCTTGAGCTCGCCGACGATCGCGAGCGGCGTCGTGCCGGCGTTGACGCCGGCGAGGTCGACGATCGCGATCGCCGCCGCGTAGTCCCGAAGCTTCGGGCCGAGCTCGACCGCGCCGCGCAGGCTCGCGGTGTTGATCACCGCCCCGGCGCAGTGCGGCCCGATCAGGTCGGCGAGGTGCAGGCGGATGGCGACGTCGTCGCCGACGATCAGGAACTTGGGCGCCGTCGCCGGCGTCGGCGCG
>JAFEDP010000421.1 GCA_018241545.1 Pseudomonadota bacterium | reverse complement strand
CGCGCGAGGGCACGACGCGCGAGCGGTCCCAGTGGTTGCGGGTGCCGACGTCCATGTACTCGATGAAGCGCACCACGACCTGCGTGCCGCGGAAGCGCTCGACGAGGTCCAGCAGCGTGTGGTCGTTGACGCCGCGCTGCACGACGCAGTTGACCTTGACCGGCGCGAGCCCGGCGCGCAGCGCCGCCTCGATGCCCTCGACGATCTCCTCGGGCGAGCCGTAGCCGCCGGACATCGCCCGGAACACGGCCGGGTCCAGCGAGTCGAGGCTCACCGTCACGCGCCGCAGGCCCTGCGCGCGCAGTTCCTCGGCGTGGCGCGCGAGCAGCACGCCATTGGTCGTCAGCGCCACGTCCTCGACCTGCGGCAGCGCCGCCAGGTCGCCGACCAGCTCCGCGAGCCCGGCGCGCAGCAGCGGCTCGCCGCCCGTGAGGCGCAGCTTGCGCACCCCGAGGCCGACGAACAGTCCCGCGAGGCGGGTGATCTCGGCGAACGACAGGCGCTCGGCGGAGCCGAGGAAGCGGTAGCCCTCGCCGAAGGTCTCCTTCGGCATGCAGTACGGGCAGCGGAAATTGCAGCGGTCCATGACCGAGATGCGCAGGTCGTGCATCGGCCGTCCGCGGCGGTCGAGCGGGGCCTTGGGGTCATGCAGGGCAACGACGGCGGTCATGGTCACCAAGTGTAGATCGGGACGCAGTCGCCGGGTTCCAACCGGCGCCCCGGCGGCAGCTCGACGAAGCCGGCCGTCCCGGCCAGCGAGGTGAAGTCCCCGGAGCCGTGGGTCGGGTGCAGCACGACGGCCGCCGGGCGCTGCGGGTCGGCGCCGCGGTCGACCGGCACGAAGGCGGTGAGCCCGGCGCGGCCCTCGTAAGTCTGGGCGAGCGGCGCCTCAGCGGGCGGTAGCGGGGTGGCGCCGGCGAGCTGCGCGAGCGCCGGCAGCACGTAGCGGATCAGGCAGACCAGCGTCGAGACCGGGTTGCCGGGCAGCGCGAACACGGCCTGCCCGGCCGGCCCCATGCCGAACCACAGCGGCTTGCCCGGGCGCTGCGCGACCTTGTGGAACACCTGCCGCACGCCCGCGGCCGCGAGCGCCGCCGGCACGTGGTCGAAGCGCCCGGCCGAGACCCCGCCCGACAGCACCAGCACGTCGTGTCCGGCGAGCAGCGCGCCGAGCTCGGCGGTCAGCGCCGCGAGGTCGTCGCGCAGGTGCCGGTCGGTGCGCGGCGGCAGGCCGTGCAGCGCGAGGGTGGCGCCGATGCCGTAGGCGTTGGAGCGGCGCACCTGCCAGGGCCGGATCGGCTGCCCCGGGCCGATGAGCTCGTCGCCGGTGGAGACGACCGCGATGCGCGGCAGCGGACCCACCAGCACGTCGGCGCGGCCGGCGGAGGCGACGATCGCGAGTTCCGGCCCGCGCAGCGGCGTGCCTGCGGCGAGCACGCGGCTGCCGGCGGCGGCGTCCGTGCCGCGGCGGTGCACGTTGGCGAAGGGCGCCAGCGGCGGGGCGTCGGTGACGGTGGCCTCGCCGCCCGTGACCGCGAGCGCCTCGACCGGGATCACGGCGTCGCAGCCCGGCGGCAGCATGGCGCCGGTCATCACCTCGAGGCAGTCCGCCGCGTCCGCGAGCGCCGGCGGTTCGCTGCCGGCGGCGACCGTACCGGCGATCCGGAACGCCCGCCGGCCCGCCTGGTAGGCCGCGAGCGCGACCGCGATGCCGTCCATGGCGACCCGGTCGAAGGGCGGCTGGTCGCGCTCGGCCGCGAGGTCCTCGCGCAGCACCCGCCCGGCCGCGGCGGCGAGCGCGCAGCGCTCGGCCGGCAGCGGCGACAGTTCCGCCGCGATCGCGGCGGCGGCCGCCGCCGGGGTCAGCATCCCGGCCCTCCCGTCACTTCTTGGGATGCGCTTCTTTATAGGCCTTGAGCTGTTCGTTGAAGCGGTCGCGCACCGACTCCTCGTCGGCGACGGCCGCATTGTGCTTCTGCACGCGCAGCCGCTCGGCGGCGTCGACCGCCTTCTTCTGCTCGTCGCTGAGCTTGGTGCCGGCCGCCGGCGCCGGGTTCTCGTCGTCGACGCACTTGAGGTACGCGTCGACGTCGAGGATGAACTGCTTGACCGCCTTGTTCGCCTCGACCATATCCTCGTAGGAGGCGGTGCGGCCGTCCGGGATCGAGGACGGGGCGGGCGGATAGGTGCACGCGGCCTGGGCGGCGGTGGCGGCGCCGAGCGCCAGGACCGCGGCCAGGCTCGCGGCGAGAGTCGGAATGCGGATCATGGATCGACCTCGTTGGCCGGCCGGGCTGGCCGGGGTCGCCCATCTTATCGGCTCGCGGAGCCGCCCGCGATTGCGGCCCCGCTACTGCCCCCGCGCCGCGGCCGGTACCATGCCGGCGTGGCCCCGCCGACCGTCCCGCCCGCCCCGCGCCTACCATGATGGATGCCCTCGCGCTCGACGCGCCCTGCGCGGCGGGCCTTCCCGTGACGCTCGCGCCGGGCGTGCGCCGCCTGACGGCGCCCAACCCCGGTCCCATGACCGGCACCGGCACCAACACCTACCTGGTCGGCGAGCGGGAGCTCGTGGTGCTCGATCCCGGGCCGCCGAGCGAGGCGCACCGCGCGGCGATCGTCGCCGCGGTCGGCGGCGCGCGGGTCGTCGCGGTGGCGGTCACCCACACGCACCGCGACCATTCCTCGCTCGCGACTCCGCTCGCCCGGCACTTCGGCGCGCCGCGGGTCGGCGCGCAGCCGCGCCACGGCGAGTGGCACGACCCCGGCTTCGTCGCCGACCGGCTGGCGGGCGAGGGCACGGTGCTCGCGACCGACGCCGGCGAGCTCGTGGCCGTGGCGACGCCCGGCCACGCCTCCAACCACCTGTGCTGGCGGCAACCGGGGCTCGGGCTCCTCTACACGGGCGACCACGTGCTCGGCGCCGTCTCGCCCGTGATCGCGCCGCCCGACGGCGACATGGGCGAGTACCTCGAGTCGCTGGCGCGGCTGCGCGCGCTCGG
>JAFEDP010000420.1 GCA_018241545.1 Pseudomonadota bacterium | reverse complement strand
CGGCCGGACGGGCCGTGGAGGGCGTGCGGGCGCTGGTCGGGCGCGAGCGCCTGATCCCGGCGGCGCAGCTCGCCGACGCGCGCCGGGCGCTGTGGGAGGCGCTGCGGGCCGCGGGCGCCCGCGGGGCCAGCCTCGCCGTGCCCAAGGGCACCGATCCGGTCGTCGCGGGCTGGCTCGAGCTCGCGCGCGTGGCGACGCAGGGCCGGCGCAATCCGTATGCGCAGCGCAACCAGCTCGCCAATTGGCGCAACCGCTATCCTCAGCACCCCGCCAACGGACCGATCGTCGAGGCCATGCAGACCGAGGCCGTGCCCGAACTGCGCTTCCCCGCCCAGGTCGCGCTGCTGCTGCCGCTCAGCGGCCGCCTCGCGGACGCGGGCGAGGCGCTGCGCGACGGCTTCCTCGCCGCCTACTACCAGCAGCCGGCCGCGTCGCGCCCGCTCGTCAAGGTCTACGACGCGAGCACCGATGCCGCGGTCGTCTACCGGCGCGCGCTCGCCGACGGTGCGGGCTTCGTGGTCGGCCCGCTCGGCAAGGACAACGTGGCCGCGGTGCGCGCCGCGGCCGACGGCAACGTGCCGACGCTCGTGCTCAACGCGCTCGCCGAGGGCGAGGCGGCGCCGGCGCGCTTCTACCAGTTCGCGCTCGCGCCGGAGGACGAGGCGCGCCAGGTGGCCGAGCGGCTGCTCGCCGAGGGCCGGCGCACCGGGGTGGCGCTCGTGCCGAGCGGCGAGTGGGGCTCGCGGGTGCTGGCGGCGTTCCAGGCCACGCTCGCGGCCGGCGGCGGCACGCTCGTCAGCACGCGCGCCTACGCCTCCGGCACCACCGACTTCTCCGACGCCCTGACCCAGATCCTCGGCTTCGAGGAGAGCCAGCGGCGCGAGCGCGCGGTCGCCGCGGCCACCGGCCTCGCCCTGCAGTTCACGCCGCGGCGCCGCGACGACCTGCAGTTCGTGTTCTTCGCCGGCCAGCCGGTGCAGGGTCGGCTGGTGCGCCCGCAGCTCAAGTTCCACTACGCCGGCGACCTGCCGGTGTACGCGACCTCGGACGTCTACGACCCGAACCCGTCGGCCAACCAGGACCTCGAGGGCGTCGCGTTCGTCGACGGGCCGTGGATGATCGGCGACGACCCGGCGGTCGCCGAGCTGCGCGGCGCGGTCGGCCAGCTGTGGCCCGCGAACGCACGCCGCCGCGGCCGCCTGTTCGCGATGGGCTTCGACGCCTGGCGCCTAATCAGCGAGCTGTGGGGTGCGACCGGGCCGATCCGCGAGCCGGTCGCCGGCATGACCGGCCGGCTCACCGTCGACGCCGACGGACGCGTCCGCCGCGGCCTCGACTGGGCGGTGATCGGCGGCGACGGCCAGGCGCGGCCGCTGCCGCCGCCCAATCCCGAGCTCTAGGCGCCGCGCGGCGCCGGCAGGCGCAGCACCACCGACAGGTTGTTGGCCGGCATCGCGACCGGCTCCCCGGCGACGAAGCCGTGGGCCGCGGCCGACGCCAGCAGCCACTCGAGGTCGCGCACGCCCCAGGCGGGATTCTCGGCGCGCAGGCGCGCGTCGAAGTCGGCGTTGGACGGCGCGGTGTGGCGCCCCTCGCGGCGGAACGGACCGTACAGAAACAGCACGCCCCCGTCGGCCGCGAGCGCGCGGGCCGCCCCGGCGAGCAGCGCCTCGGTGGCCGACGCCGGCGCGATGTGGATCATGTTGATGCAGACCACGCCCGCGAGCGGTCCGGACACGGGCCAGGGGCGGTCGTGGACGTCGAGGGCGAGCGGCGCGCGCACGTTGTCGGGGCCGCCCGCGGCGAGCCGCGCCGCGATGCTCGCGCGCCGCGCCGGGTCGGGGTCGGACGGCTGCCACTCGAGCGCCGGCAACGCGGCGGCGAAGTGCACGACGTGCTGGCCGGTGCCGGAGGCGATCTCGAGGATCCGGCCGTGCGCCGGCAGCGCGCCGCGCAGCACCTCGAGGATCGGTCCCTTGTTGCGCTCGGCGGCGGGCGAGTCCGGGAGCGGCGCGGTCACGGCGTGCGCGCGCCCGGGCTACTTGACGACCTTGAGCTGCGGCCGGCGCGGCTCGTCGCCGCCCGGCTTCGGCGGGTCGCCCTTGGGCTCCGGCGCCGGCTCGTCGTCCGCGAACACCATGCCCTGGCCGGTCTCGCGCGCGTAGATGCCGACCACGGCGTGCATGGGCACCGCGCAGTCGAAGGCGACCCCCCCGAAGCGCGCGCTGAAGGAGATCGCGTCGTTCTTCATCACGAGGCCGGCGGTGGCCGAGTAGCCGACGTTGAGCACGATCTTGCCGTCGCGCACGTACTGGCGCGGCACGACGACCCCGTCGACGGTCGCGTCCACGACCACGTGCGGCGTCTGGCCGTTGTCGGTCATCCACTCGTGCATCGCCCGTACGAGGTACGGGCGGCGCGGTGTCAGCGTCGGCTCGTTGGCCACGGGCGGCCCGGCTTGCGCCGCCTCAGTGGACGTCCTTCCAGTACTCCTTGTACAGGAGGTACGAGAACGCCGCGAACATCAGCAGGAACAGGATCACCCACACGCCGAGGTCGCGTCGCTCGACCTCGATCGGCTCGCCCATGTACTGCAGGAAGTTGACGGTGTCGCGCACGAAATCGTCGTACTTCTCGGGGCTCAGCGCGCCGGGCTGGGCGAGGTCGAACTTCTCGAGCTTGGTCACGGAGGTGCCGCCCTCGCCTGGCTCGGTCTTGAAGGTCGCGGTCTGCACGCCCTGCAGGTCGGCCAGCACGTGCGGCATCGCCGTGCCCGGCAGCACCGTGTTGTTGACCCCGGTCGGGCGCGACGGGTCGGCGTAGAAGCTGCGCAGGAACGCGTAGATGTAGTCGGTGCCGCGGGCGCGCGCCATCAGCGACAGGTCCGGCGGGGTGTTGCCGAACCACTTCTTCGCGTCGTCCGGCCGCATCGCGATCTTGATGGTCTCGAAGGTCTTCTCGGCGGTGAACATCAAGTTCGCCTTGAGCTCGGCCTCCGGGATGCC
>JAFEDP010000041.1 GCA_018241545.1 Pseudomonadota bacterium | reverse complement strand
GACCCGCGCGCCTGCGGTCTTCATCGGCCACGGCAGCCCCACGAACGCGCTGGCGGACAACGCGTTCACGGCCGCCTGGCGCGACCTGGGCACCGCCGTGGCAAAGCCGCGCGCGATCCTCGCGGTTTCCGCGCACTGGTACACGCGCGGCGTTTACGTCACCTCGAATGCCTCGCCCCCGACCATCCATGACTTCGGCGGCTTCCCCAAGCCGCTGTACGCGCTCGAGTACCCGGCGCCTGGTGCGCCACAGCTCGCCGACCGCGTGGCGTCGCTGCTGGCGGCGAGCGGAGCGGGCGCCAGTGCCGATTGGGGCCTCGACCACGGCACCTGGGCGGTGCTGCGGCACGTGTACCCCGCGGCCGACGTGCCAGTCGTCCAGCTCAGCATCGACGCGACGCTGCCACCGGGCGGCCACTACGCGATCGGGCGCCAGCTCGCGCACCTGCGCGACGAGGGCATCCTGATCCTCGGCAGCGGCGGTATCGTGCACAACCTCGGCCGCGTCGACTGGCACGGGGCGAGCCCGCCGCCGCGCTGGGCGACGGAATTCGACGACCGCGTTCGCGCCGCCATCCTCGCGGGCGACGACGCGACGCTTATCGACTACGGCACGCTCGGCGAGGCCGCGCGGATCTCGGTGCCGACGCCGGAGCACTACCTGCCGCTGCTGTACGTCCTCGGCAGCCGGCTGGCGGGCGACCAGCCGCGCCTCCTGACCACCGGATTCGAGCTCGGGTCGATCAGCATGACCGCCGTCGCGCTCGAGAGCGCCTGAGCGCTGCATGCGCTACGAGCACCTCGTGCAGATCAACGATCCCGACCAGCCGGCGATCGCGCCGCTGGCCCGATCGCAGCTCTGGTCCGGCCTGCGGAGCCGCGCCGAGGAGCCGTCGTTGTTCGACCCGACCATCGACGCGCGGCGCGAGCTGCGCTACGAGGCGACGCTCGTGGAGCACGAGCTGCGGCGGGGAGCGCACGCCCACCGCGAGACCGTGCACCTGGACCCGGACCGCTCGATCCGGGTGAGCGTCGGCGCCGGCAACGAGTACGCGGGCAGCACGCTCACGATCCGCATCGAAGAGCCCGCGCCCTCGGCCCTGTTCCTGCGCTTCGTCTACGAGATCGCCGAGGCCGCGGTGCCCACCGACGAGGGCGAGCGTCAGGCGCTGCGCCACGCCTATTTCCACGCCGACCTCGACTTCGTCCGCCGGCTGCGCGCGCTGGCGGCGGACGAAGGCACGGGCTGAGCGCGGCGCCGGACGGCTAGCCCCAGAGGCCCGGCTCCGGCGGGCTCATGACGCCGGCCGCGAAGCGGATCGGTGGCTCGCGGTCGAGTCGCTGCAGCAGCGGACCGTCCAGGTCGACGTACGTGCAGGCCTGCGCGACCAGGAACGCCGGCGCCATGGCCAGCGACGTGCCGCACATGTTCCCCACCATGAGGCCGAGATCCAGCCGACGTGCCTCGGCGACCATCGCCAGCGCTTCCGTCAGGCCGCCGCACTTGTCGAGCTTGATGTTGACGTACTGGTAGCGGCCGACCAGCGCCGCGAGCGACGCGCGGTCCGTGCACGATTCGTCGGCCGCCAGCGGCAGTGGCGAGCGCAGGCCCTCCAGCTCGGCGTCGGCGCCACGCGGCACGGGCTGCTCGATGAGTTCCACCCCGAGCGACGCGAGCTGCGGCAGCAGGCGCTCGAGCAGTGGCCGCGACCACGCCTGGTTCGCGTCGACGATCAGCCGCGCTCGCGGCTGCTCCTCGCGCACGATGCGCACGACGTCCACGTGCCGCGCGGCGTCGACCTTCAGCTTCAGGATCGGGTACGCGGCGGCCCGGGCCTTGCGCCGGGTATCGTCCGCATCCCCGAGGCCGATCGTGAACACGGTCGTCACCGGGCGCAGCGGCGCGAGCCCCGCCTGCCGCCACGCGGGCACGCCGGTTTGCTTCGCGCGCAAGTCCCACAGGGCACAGTCGAGCGCGTTGCGCGCCCCGCCCGCCGGCAGGAGCTGCAGCAGGCGCTCGCCGGTCAGGTCGGCCGGCAGGTGCCGTCCGAGCGCCGCGATCTGGAGCGCCATCGTCTCGGGCGTCTCGCCGTCATAGTCGACACCGGCGGCCTCGGCGTGTCCGCGGCCACCCCGGCCGTCGTCGAGCTCGGCGCGCAGCACCGGGATGTGGGTGATCGAGTCGCGGGCGGTGGCGAAGGGCTCGGTGAGTTCCCAGCGCTCGAGCTCGGCGCGGCAGTCGATCACGGCGCGAGCAGTCGGTCGGCGAGTGCGGCGACGCCGGTGCGTAGCGGGTCGCACACCGGCAGCCCGAGCTCGGCCTCGACCCGCGCGCGGTACGCGGCCCACGCCGTCGCATCGAGGGCCGAGGAATTGATGCTGAGGCCGACGCAGCGGATCGCCCGGTTGGTCAACCGCCCGAGGTGCAGGTAGTCCTCGATCGCCGCCGCGAGCGGCGGGATCGGGTAGTCGGGGTACTCCTCGATCGTGGTCCGGTCCGGGTCGTGGCACAGGACGATGGCATCGGGCTGCGAGCCGTGCAGCAGGCCGAGCGTGACCCCCGCGTAGGCGGGATGGAAGATCGACCCCTGGCCCTCGATGACGTCCCAGTGGTCCGGCGGCGCGTCCGGCGACAGCGCCTCGGCCGCGCCCGCCAGGAAGTCGGCGACCAGTGCGTCCATGGCGATGCCGCTGCCGGCGATCATGATGCCGGTCTGGCCCGTCGCCCGGAAGGTCGCGGCGACACCGCGCCGTCCGAGCTCGCGCGCGAGCGCGAGCGCGGTGTACTTCTTGCCGAGCGCACAATCGGTGCCGACGGTGAGCACGCGCCGGCCGCTGCGCTTGCGGCCGGTGGCCACCGGGAACGGGGGATTCATGTGGCGCACATCGACGAGTCGTACGCCGCGGCGCTCGGCCGCCCGCACCAGCCGCGGGAACGACGTCAGGCGCGTGTGCAGGCCGCTGACGACGTCCAGGCCCGCCTCGAGCGCCGCCTCGAGATCGTCCTGCCAGTGCTCGGGCAGCACGCCGCCGGTTGGCGCGACACCGACGATGATCGACCCGGCGCCCTGTGCGGCAGCCTCGGCCGGCGCCAGTCGCGGCAGGTCGAGGGTCACCCTCGCCGCCGCATGCGACCATTCACCGAGCACCGACTCGCGGCACCAGTCGCGCAGGCCGAAGGCGGTCTTGCAGTCGGATTTCAGCACGGCATCGCCGAGGTACAGCAGGTAGGGCTTGCGCAGGACGAGCATGGCGGGATCTTTCCGGCATCCGGGACGCGCGACATGATACGGGCTCGCGCGCGGCGCGGACACCCGCGCGCTGCGCAGGCACAATGGCGCGGGCCGAGATGAACCGGGGGGTTCGCCGACATGTACCTGCCCAAGCACTTTCAGGAGGACCGGCCGGAGGTCCTCGCCGCGTTCATTCGCGCCCATCCGCTCGCGATGCTCGTCACGCTCGACGGCGCGCGCGCCGAGGTCGACCACGTGCCCATGCTGCTCAGCGCCGCCGAGCCTTGGCGGCTGCGCGGGCACGTCGCGCGTGCCAACGCCGTCACCAGCCGCGCCCCCGACGGCACCGAGGTGCTGGTGGTCTTCCGCGGCGTCGACCACTACATCACGCCCAGCTGGTACCCGCAGAAGCGCGTCGACGGGCGCGTCGTGCCAACGTGGAACTACTCGGTCGTCCACGTACGGGGGCGGATCCGCTGGAGCAGCGACGCCAGCGAGCTGCACGGCCTCGTCACCACGCTCACCGACACGCACGAGTCCAGCCGCCCGGCGCCGTGGGCGGTCGACGACGCGCCCGCAGACTACGTGGCCGCGATGCTGCGGGCGATCGTCGGCTTCGAGATCGAGGTCGAGTCGATGGTCGGCAAGTTCAAGGCGAGCCAGAACCGTAGCGAGGCGGACCGCGCGGGCGTCGCGAGCGGCCTGGCCGCCGAGGGCCTGGACCCGGCCCTCGCCGCCGAGGTCCTTCGGGACCCGCGCACGTGACCGAGGCGTGGACGCCGGCGATCGCGGCGCTGTGGAGCGTCTGGGCCGGCTTCTGGTGGTGGTCGGCCAGGGCGCTCAAGCGCGTGCGCCGCCGCGAGTCCCTCCCGTCGCGCCTGCTGCACCTCGGCCCGCTGGCGGTGGCGGCGGCGCTGCTCGCGCTGCCGCGCGTGCCGGGATGGCTCGGCACGCGCATCATCGATGGACACGCCGCCGCCGCGGCCGCCGGAACGCTGCTCACGGCCGCCGGGCTGACGCTCAGCGTATGGGCGCGCCGGCTGCTGGGCGGGAACTGGAGCGCGAGCGTGACCATCAAGGAGGCGCACGAGATCGTCCAGGCGGGGCCGTACCGGTGGATTCGCCACCCGATCTACGCCGGACTGCTGCTCGCGCTTGCCGGATCGGCGCTCGCGCGCGACGAGTGGCGGGGGCCCGTCGCCCTGACGGTCGCGTTCATGGCGCTGTGGCGCAAGCTGCGCCTTGAGGAGCGGTGGCTGTCGGAGGAGTTCGGCGCGCGCTACGCGGCGTACCGCCGCCACACCCGCGCCCTCGTCCCGTTCCTGCTGTGAGCGGCGATCGGAGCCGGTGAGGATCATGGACGGCCTCGACCCGCTGCAGCCGCTTCCGGCCTACGCGCGCCGCATTGACCTGCGCGGCGGCGGCGCACGCCGGCGCCTGCTGCACGCCTGGCTGCACCTGACCGTGAAGCGCATCCCGCTGCAGGACACCGACGTTGCGAAGCTGCGCGCCATCACCCTCGCGTGGGACGCACGCCTGGCGCGGCCGGACCCGCAGGTCCGCCGTCGCCTCGTCGAGGACGGCGACATGCGCGGCGAGTGGCTGGAAGTCCCCGGCTCGCGCGCCGACCGGACGCTGCTGTACCTGCATGGCGGTGCGTTCATGTTCCGCTTTCCGGAAGTGCATGCGCGTCTCGTGGCACGGCTGTGCCGGCGCCTGCAGGCGCGCGCATTCATGGTGGACTACCGCCTCGCTCCCGAACACCCGCATCCCGCGGCGGCCGACGACTGCGAGCGCGCCTATCGCTGGCTGGTCGCGGGCGGCGCCGATCCCGGCCGCGTGGTGCTGGCGGGCGACTCGGCGGGAGGCAACCTGGCCCTCGTGCTGCTGCAGCGGCTGCTCGGCGCCGGCGAGCCGCTGCCGGCCTGCGCGGTGCTGCTCTCGCCGGTCGTCGACTTCACGCTGTCGAGCCGCAGCCTCCTGTCGCACGAGGCCACCGATCCGATGTTCTCCCTCGCCGGGCTCGTCGCGATGCGGGCCCGCTACGCGCCGCCGGAGCGCTTCCTGGACCCGGACGTCTCGCCGCTGTTCGGTCGCTTCGCGGGCCTGCCGCCGCTGCTGTTCCAGGTCGGCGCCATCGAGATGCTGAGCGACGAGGCCGCGCGCGCCGCCGCGCGCGCCCACGCGGAGGGCGTCGAGGTCGAGCTCGAGGTCTGGGAGCGCATGGCACACGTGTTCCACGCGCTGCCGCTGCCGCAGGCGCGCGGCGCGCTGGACCACGCGGCCCGGTTCATCGCGAAGCATGCCCGCTGGGCGCCGGTGCCGCCCTAGCGGCGCCGGCGCGGCGGCGTCCACTCGCTCGCCGTCGCCACGAACGCCGCCTCGACCAGGTCATCGAACGCGCGCCGCGTGTGGCCGGCGAGGGTCTCGAGGCCGCCGAGCGCGGCCCGGTTGCCGACGAAGCCGATCCCCATCGTGTCGAAGTGAGAGGCGAGCGTGACGTTGAGGCCGATGCCGGCCCCCAGCACGGACACCGGATACACGGCGCGCAGGCGCGCTCCGCCCAGATAGCGGTCCTCGCGGGCGCCGGGCACGTTGGAGATCACGAGGTTGGCGACGTGCCCGGTGAGCGCGCCGGCGTGCATGAACTCCGCGACCGCTGCGAGGCCAAGCACCGAGGCCGCGTAGATCAGCGCGCCGTCGCGCGTCAGGCGGCGGATCTCGTCCTTGCCCGAGCGCAGCGACGCGATGACGGCGCGCATCCGCTCGGCCGCCGGCGCCTGCGGCGCGCCGAGCGGCACGAAGATCGCGGACGCCTGGGTGGTCGCGGTGGTGTCGCCGGCGGCCCGCAGCGATACGGGGCACATCGCGACCAGCGGCCGGTCCGGCTGCCAGCCATGGTCGGCGAGGAACGCGTGCACACCCGCATCCACCGCGGCCGCGGCGACGTCGTTGATGGTGCCGCCGAACGCGTGCGCGACGGTGCGCATCTCCGCGACGGGCAGCGCGAGCGCCGCGAAGCTGCGTGGCCCGCGGATCGGCTGGTTGAGGGGCAGGTCCGGACCTGAGAACGGCTGGCTGCCGTCGCCACGGCGACTGAGCGCGCCCAGCAGCGCGCGACGCACGAGCCCGAGCGAGACGTCGCGCACGGCCGCCGCATCGCCGAGTGCCGTACGCGCGAGTTCGGCCAGTTCGGCCGAGAGCGGCGGCGAGCGACGCCGCCGGCCGTCCACGTTGACCGCGAAGAACGGCGGCCCGATGGGACTGGTCGGCCGCCGCGCCAGGCTCGCGACGACACGGGCGGTGGCGGCGATGCCATCCACCAGGGCATGGTGGACCTTGAAGTAGAGCGCGAAGCGGCGCTGCGGCAACCCGTCGATGATCCAGAGCCGAAACAGCGGGCGCTGGCGGTCGAGCGGCGACTCGTGCAGGTCCTCCACGAGGCGCCACAGCGTCCGCTCGTCGGAGCCTCGCGGCAGCACCAGGTGCCTGATGTGGTGGTCGAGGTCCACCGCCGGCGCGGCGCGCCAGCTCGGCAGGCCCGTCACCGCGAGCCACGGAACCTGATCGAACGGTGGGCGCGGCCGCGCCCGGCGGTAGGCCTGGACGATGCCCTCGACCACGTCGCGGCCGCGTCCCGGCGGACGGTCGAACAGCATCACGCCGCCCACGTGCATCGGCGTGTCGGCGGTCTCGAGCAACAGGAAGATCAGGTCGATGGCGGCGATGTTGCGCGCCACGCGAGACTCCTTGGCGGCAGGGCAGCGCGGGGCGCCCGCCAAGAGCATACGTCGGCGCGGCGCCGGGCTGTCCACAGCGCGGTTGCGGGTTCCCGATGCTGCATTTCGCGGGCCGCAGGCCGACGATGCGACTGGCGGCCGCATCGAGCGCCGGAGTGCCGATGAACTGGCAGACCACGACGGCCAACCTGTTCGCGCGCCTGACCATCAAGCAGATGATGCGGCGCGACGTGTCGATCGCCACCATGCGCCGGGCGATCGATGCGCTCGAGCGGCTGTTCCCGCGCCGGCCGGTGGACTGCGAGGTTGCGCACGACCACGCGCTGGCTGACTGCGAGGCCGAGTGGGTGCGGCCGCGCGACCTGTCACCGGACCGCGTGCTGCTGCACTTTCCGGGCGGCGCCTATGTGGTGCGCTTTCCGAATTTCGAGCGCGGGCTGGTCGCGCGCCTGTGCCGTGCGGCGCAGGCGCGCGGCCGGCTGGTGTTCTACCGGCTGGCGCCGGAACATCCGTTTCCGGCCGGACACGAGGACGGGCTCGCCGCCTACCGCCAGCTGCTGGACCTCGGCTTCGCACCGCAGCGCATCGTCCTGTCCGGCCTGTCGGCGGGTGGCGGGCTGGCGCTCGGCGTGCTTCTGGCGATCCGCGACCGCGGCTGGCCGCTGCCGGCAGCGGCCATCGCGATGTCGCCGCTGACGGACCTGACGGACACCCACGTCGACTCCTCGCGTGTTCGCAATGCACGCCGCGACGCCGTGCTGAGCCTCGCGCACGGGGAGGAGTTGCGCAGCATGTACGTGGGCGGGGACCCCGCTCTGTACACGCACCCGTACGTCTCACCCGCCTTCGGGGACTACCACGACCTGCCGCCCGTGCTGTTCCAGGTCGGCAGCACCGAGGTGATGCTGGACGACAGCCGGCGCGCCGCCTCGCGCATCCGCGCCACCGGCGGCAGTGCCGAGGTGGAGATCTGGGACGGCATGCCGCACGGCTGGCAGGGCCTGCCGTTCATCCCTGACGCCGGCCGCGCCATCGAGCGCATCGCCGACTTCGTCCGCATTCACGTCCCCTGATCCCGTGGCGTCGGCGAACTGTGATCCGGTCGGCGTGCCGGATCGCGGGCGCGGCTGGCGGGAGCGGCGCGATTGGTCGAGAATGGCAGCGGAGGGGGCGGCCAGCGAATGACCACACCGGGTCCACGGCGGCGACGCGCGAACGCGCGCACGGCGCAGTCCTTCATGGCGCGGCTGCGCCTGGAGCACGCGCACCTGTCGCGCGTGCTGCGCGAGATCGAGGTGCAGCGCGCCCGGCTGGGCCGCGATCCGGCGGCGGTGGCCGTGCTCGCGGAGGCGCTGGCCTACCTCGTCGACTACCAGCACGTCCACCACCATCCGCGCGAGGACGCGCTCTATCAGCGTCTGATCGTCACTCGGGCCGATCTCGCCGGTGAGCTCGGCGCGCTGGAGCGCGAGCATGCGGGCGGGGCGCGACAGGCCCGGCGGCTGGCGCATTCTATTGCGGGTCTGCACTCGGCGGGCACGCCGGAGCGCCCCGCGGCGCGCCTCTCGCGCGACCTGCAGCGCTACGTGGACGAGACGCGCGATCACATGCGGCGCGAGGAACGCGTGGTCTTCCACGGCGACGTGGAGCACTGGCTGGCGGAGGAGGAGTGGCGCGCGCTGACGGCGTGCCTGCCACCGGACGACCCGCTGGCGGACGCGAACGAGCTTCGCCGCCGGTACCCTCATCTCGCCGCGGCGCTCGCCGAACCCGTGCGGGAGGTGCTCACCCGATCGCGCGAGATGGTGGGCGACCCGCACGCGCGCTCGCTGTCAGCGCTGCGGGAGGGGGCCGCCGACCTCGTCGATGCGTACGGCGAGCTGCTGCACGAGGGCTTCGACCTCGCGCGGGCGAACGCGGTGGCGCTGTGGTCGGCGCCGTGGCCGTTCGGCCCGCTCGCGGCCCTGCCCGAACTCGGACGTCGCAGCTACCGGTACGCGACCCGCTGTGTGTCGCTGCCTTCGCGCGTCGCGCTCGACTGCGCCGGGCGGATGCTGGCGCCGTTCGCTCCGCCAGCGGACGACGCTACGTCAGCCGACCCCGGCTGAGTCGCCCGTCGGCAATCGTCGGTGCCGTCGACCCAGGTACACAGCATCAGGGCGTCCGCGTCCGGCAGCGCGACGTTGGCGCGGGCTGCGGCCGGCGACCCGATCGGCGTGGCACGCGCTCTTCGAGCGCTACGAATTTCCCGACCCAGGGCCCGAACGCGCAATCGCGCACCTGACGGCCACGGGCCCGGCGCCGCAACACGAACGCCGTGAGCGACCCGGCCGATTTCACGGTGGTCGAGGTTGTCGACCTGCTGCGCAGCGGACGGCTCGGCGCCGAGGAATACGCGCGGGCACTGCTCGCGCGCGGCACCGCCTGGCCGCCGCTGAACGCCTTCATCTGGATGGACCCCGAGTGCGTGCTGGCGGCGGCGCGGGAGGCGGACCGCGCGCGGGCTGCCGGGCGCATCGGCGCCCTGCACGGGCTGCCGATCGCGGTCAAAGACAACATCGATGTCGCCGGGCGCGTCACCACGGCCGGCACGCCCGCGCTACGGCATCACGTGGCGCGCGCGAGCGCGCCGGTGGTCGCCGCGCTGCTCGAGGCAGGCGCACTCGTGTTCGGCAAGGCCAACATGCACGAGCTCGCCGACGGCATCACCAACAACAACGCGGCATTCGGCGCCGCGCGCAATCCCTACGCCCCGGACCGGATCCCCGGCGGCAGCAGCGGCGGCACCGCCGTGGCGGTCGCTGCGCGCCTGTGCCCCGCCGGTCTCGGCACCGATACCGGCGGCTCGGTCCGGATCCCGGCAGCGCTGTGCGGCATCGTCGGCCTGCGGCCAAGCGCCGGACGCTATCCATCGGCCGGCATCGTGCCGATTTCGCACACGCGTGACACGGCCGGGCCACTGGCGCGAACGGTGGCGGACGTGGCGCTGCTCGACGCGGTGATTGCCGGTCCGCCACGGGCGCTCGCCGCCGTGGGCCTGCGCGGCGTGCGCATCGGCGTGCCGCGCGATCCGTACTTCGCGGACCTCGACCGCGGTGTGGCCGCGGTGATCGAGGCGGCGCTCGCGAGGCTGAGCGCCGCCGGCTGCGTGCTGGTCGAGGCCGACCTGCCGGGCCTCGGGGCCTCGTACGCGGCCGCGGGCGCAATTTCGTACTACGAGCAGCGACGCGACCTCGACGCGTACCTCGAGTCCGCCGGCCTCGGGCTGACCACGCGGGAGGTCGCCGCCTCGATCGCAAGCCCGGACGTGCGGGCGATCTACCAGCGCGACGTGCTGGGCGAGGCCGCGGTGCCGGTGAACGCCTACCGTGAGGCGATGGACGTGCACCGGCCACGCCTGCAGGCGCTGTACCGCGACTACTTCCGCGATCACCGCGTGGCCGCGATCGCGCTGCCGACGACGGTGCTGCCGGCGCAACCGATCGGCGCCGACGCGATGGTCGAGCTCAACGGCCGCGAAGTGCCGACCTTCGCGACGTTCCTGCGCAACACGCGGATCATGACCCTGGCGGGCATCCCCGGCCTCAGCGTACCCGCCGGCTCCGCGCCGGGGGGCCTGCCGGTCGGCCTCGAGCTGGACGCGCCGGAGGGCGCGGACCGGGAACTCCTCGCGCTCGGGCTTGCGGTCGAGGCGACGCTCGGGCACTTGCCGGCGCCGGCGATCCCGCCGCGCTGAGGCTCAGGCGTCGAGCTCGGCCGCCGGCACGCCGAGTTCGGCGAGGCGCCGGCGCAGCGGCGCGAGCGCGGCCTCGTGGCAACGCCACAGCGCCACTGCGCTGTCGTAGATCGGCCGGCGGACCTGCGCCGCGCTCTGGGTGGTCGAGGCCGCGGGGTGGCGGTGCGGCGCGCCGCAGGCGTCCTGCCAATCGAGCCCGCAGCCGGCGAGCAGGCGACGCGACTCGCCAGGCGGGTCAGCGACCAGCGCCTCGTAGCGGACCTCGTGCAGCACGCCGGGCAGGATGCGGCTCCAATGCTGCATCAGCCCGCGATAGGCGACGTAGTAGCGAGCGATCTCGTCGAGGTCGTACGAGAACGGATAGCCGTCACGGAACAGCGTCTTGTACATCGCGTAGCAGACTGCCATCGGGTGTCGGACGACGTGCACGATGCGCGCCGCGGGCAGGGCGCGGTGGATGAGGCCGCAGTACAGGTAGTTGAGCGGCATCTTGTCGGTGAGGCGCAGCGCGCCGAGGGCGTCGCCGCCGCTGCGGCGCAGGTAGTCGCGTCCGAGCGCGGCGAAGTCGATCTCGCGCGAGCGCGCCACCCGCTCGCGGCGCGCGAGCGCTGCGCCTCCCGCCAGCCGGCCGACCGCCTCGACCAGCGCCTGCGCGAAGTGCGGCAGCTCGCCGGCGGCGTGCACGCCCGTGTGGCAGCCGAGGATGCGCTCGACCAGCGTCGTGCCGCTGCGCGGCAGGCCGACGACGAAGATCGGCGAACGCGCGTCGGCGCCGTCCGTGACCGGGCCGGCGTCGGGGAACGCATCGCGGATCCAGCCGGCGGTGTCGACGTCCATCGCGACGTCGTACTGGAGGTGGCTGCGCCGCAGGCGGGCGCCGCGCTGCAGCTGCGCGAAGGACTCGGCGTGGCGGCCGAGGTCCTCGTATTCCTTGGCGAGCGCGTAGCGCAGCGTCACCTCCGCCTGCCAGGCGCCGGGCGGATCGGCGAGGCGCCGCTCGAGCGCCGCCACGTGGTTGCGAGCGGGCGTCTGGGGGCGCAGGTCGGCGAGCAGCCCGTACGCCTCGTGGTCGCGCGGATCGAGGTCGATGACCACCTCGAGGTCCGACTCGGCGCCGTCGAGGTCGCCGACGTAGCGACGGATGGTCGCGCGGTTGTAGCGCAGCCGCGGCTCACGCGGCGCGAGCGCCACCGCCGCGTCGAATGCGGACAGCGCGCCGAACTGGTCGCCGAGCGCGCTGAAGCACGTCCCGACGGCATCGAGCGCCAGCGGCTCGCCGTCCGCGGCCGCGCGCGCGCGCGCCGCCACGGCGAGCGCTTCGGCCCCGCGCTGCAGCGCCTGCAGGCAGCGCGCCTGCAGGATCAGCGCCTGCACCTCGTGCGCATCGAGTGCCGCCGCGCGCTCCGCCCGCCGCAATGCCTCGGTCGCGTGACCGAGCCGCAGCGCGAGGGCGCTCGCGGTCGTCCAGCCACGCGCGTAGTGCGGGTGGGCCGCGAGCAGCTGCTCGCAGGCGCGCAGCGCACTCGGCAGGTCGGCGCGCGCGATCAGGGCGAGTACCTCGTGATGCGCCGCAGCAGGATCCGTTAGCACCGGCGGAGCCTAGCGCGCGTCGCGGTGACGGTACAGGCGCCTTCGGCCGCGACCCGCCGGGGAGGCGGTTGCGGCGATGAGCGACCTGATCGCTCCGCCATTGCGGCGACGCTGGGCGTCGGGGAGCGCGGGGCGAGGGCGCGCGGCCGACGCCGACCCGGAAGGGTTCTGGGCGCCGCCGCCTGCATCTCCTAGAAGCCGGCGGCCGCGCCGTCCTTGCGATGGTCAGACCCGGCGCGATAGACCCGTCCGGCAGCAGCACGCGCACCGCCCGGGAGCGAGTCGGGCTCGACCATCACCGACTGAAACCCGCCCATCTCGGCACCGTCCACGGAGTGCACGGCATGGCCCATGGCGGCCAATCCGCGTCCCACCAGGTCGAACAGCGGGCTCTCGAGCGCCAGCTCGTTGGAGACCTGGTAATGGTGGAAGCGCGCCAGGTCGCTCGCCGCCTGCACGTTGGCGCCCAGGTCGATGACGTTCAGCAGTGCCTGCGCGTGCCCCTGCGCCTGCATGTCGCCACCCATCAGCGTCAGCGTCATGAACGGCTCGCCCGCATGCATCACGAAGCCCGCCGAGAGCGTGTTGAACGGCCGCTTGTGGGGTGCAATGGCGTTCGGGCTGCGCGGGTCCAGCGAGAAGAGCGCGCCGCGGTCGTGGAGGATGAAGCCGTAGCCGGGGACGGTCAGTCCCGAGCCGAAGTGCTCATAGTTGCTGCTGACCCAGGACACCATGTTGCCCTCGCGGTCGGCGACCGCGAGCACGATCGTGTCGCCCTTGCCGGCCGGCGCGCTGGCCGGCGGGACCGGCGCGGCCCGCGTCGGGTCGACGCGCGGGCACAGCGATGCCGCGTACGCCGGCGACAGCAGCCGCGCAAGCGGGACCGAGACGAAGTTCGGGTCGCCGTTGAAGGCAAACAGGTCGGCGTACGCGAGCTTCTTGGCCTCGACCACGAAGTGCCAGTAGCGCGGCGATGAGGGCCCGAGTGAGCGCAGGCTCTCGCCGGGCGCCCAGCGCGGCACGCAGGCCTCCAGGATGTTGAGCATCTCCTGCGCCGCCCAGTCCTGAGACGGCGGCGGCAGCTCGAAGAGGTCGTAGCCGTGGTAGCGGCTCGCCGCCGGTTCGGCCCATTCGCCGCGGTAGGCGGCGAGGTCCTCCAGGGTCATGGTGCCGCCGAGCGCGCGCGACTTCGCGACGATCGCGCGCGCGATCTCGCCACGGTAGAAAGCGGCCCGGCCGTGCTGCTGCAGCAGCCGCAGGGCGTGCGCGAGGTCGGGATTGCGGAACACCTCGCCCGCGACCGGCGGCCGGCCGTCGATGTACCAGGCGCGCACCGAGTCCGGATCCGGCACCGGATGCCCGTCGGGACCGGGAACGACGTCCGGCAGGACCCAGTCGCTCGCGATGCGCTCGCTGACCGGCACGCCGTTCTCGGCGTAGTCGATGGCCGGCTTCAGCACCTGCTTGAACGTGCGGGTCCCGAAGCGGCGCAGCAGTTCCTGCCAGCCCCACACGGCGCCCGGCACGGTGACCGGCAGGATGCCGTAGACCGGCATGCCGGAGCCGGGGCCCGGGCGGCGCGGGTCGTAGTCGTAGCCGAGCGCATGCAGGCGCGCGACCGTCGCGCCGCTCGGCGCCATGCCGCTGGCGTTGAGCGCGTGCAGCTTGTGTTCCTTCGCGACGTAGACGATGGCGAACAGG
>JAFEDP010000419.1 GCA_018241545.1 Pseudomonadota bacterium | reverse complement strand
CGCCCGCCCGGGCAACGCGCTGGTCGAGGTCGAGTTCCTCGGCGCGCGCGCCCACCTGCCGACCGCGCCGTGGCTGCTGGCGGCGACGCTCAAGGTGCCGGTCGTGCTGTGCTTCGGGCTGTACCGCGGCGGCCGCCGCTACGACCTGCACTTCGAGGCGTTCGCCGAGTCGCTGGCCATGCCGCGCGCCGGCCGCGAGGCCGCCGTGCACGCGGTGGTGCAGCGCTTCGCGGACCGCCTCGCGCACTACGTGCGGCTCGCGCCCTTCAACTGGTTCAACTTCTATGACCTCTGGGACTGAGCCGCCGATCGCCGCGCTCGTGCCGCACGCCGGGCTCATGTGCCTGCTGGAGCGCGTGCTCGACTGGGACGAGCGCCACCTGCGTGCCGCGACGGCGACCCACCGGCGCGCCGACAACCCGCTGCGCCGCGACGGCCGGCTCGACCCGGTGTGCCTGTGCGAGTACGGTGCGCAGGCGATGGCGGTGCACGGCGGGCTGCTCGCGCACCGCGACGGCGGCCGTGCGGCGCCGGGGATGCTGGTCTCGCTGCGCGAGGTGTGGCTCGCGCCCGGCACGGTCGAGGCGCTGCCGGGCGAGCTCGAGGTCAGCGCCGAGCGGCTGCATGGCGATGCCAGCGGCTGGCAGTACGCGTTCGTCGTGACGCACCAGGGCGAAGTGCGGGCACGCGGCCGCGCCGCGGTGGTGCTGCGGGGCGGCGGCGCTCAGGCGCTGAGCGGGTAGTCGAGCATCTCGCCGTCGGCGCGCGCCGCGCGCCCGGCGAGCGCCAGCACCCGCACGGTCTCAGGCCACCCGGCGGCCGCCGGCTCCTCGGCGACCACGCGGCCGACGACCTCGGCCGCCAGCGCCTCGAGCTGCGACACGGACAGCGCGATGCGCGCGACGAAGCCGGCGTCGTCGAGCAGCGGCGGCAGCTCGCGGTTGAGCTGGTCGAACCACGGCAGCCCCGCCTGGTCGAGCAGCTGCGCGCGGTTGCGCCGCCGGCTCACCCGGCCCCAGGCGCGGAAGAACACCTGCATCGCCTCGTTGAGCGCGCGGGTGTGCAGCAGCGGCTGGCGCACCCGCCCGAGCATCGCGACGTCGGTCAGCCGCCCCTGGAAGAACAGCTGGCAGAGGATGCCCCAGTAGAAGGTGTAGTCCCAGATCACCTTGGTGGCGAGCACCTCGGGGTCGCCGAACAGCCCGTACTGGCCGCGGAACAGCGACATCGTGCTCTCGTAGAACGACAGGAACAGCGAGCCGTAGATGCCGACCCGCGCGGCGATCGGCTCGCCGGCGACGTCGCGGGCGACCAGGTCGACGACGTAGGTGTTGGCGATCGCGATGAAGTCGCTGCCGGGCGAGTAGAACGGGTCGAGGAAGGCGCCCGCCTCGCCGGTCAGCGCCCAGCGGTCGGCCGAGAACAGCTGCTTGCAGCCGTACGAGAAGCGCCGCAGCAGCAGGAAGTCGGCGGGTGCCGTGCCGCTCTCGTCGATGGCGCGCGCGAGCCGCGGCTGGTGCACGCGCAGCCAGGCGAGCGCCCGCTCGTAGGTGCTCATGGTCTCGAGCGGGTGCGTGGCCGCGTCGGCGACGATGCCGACCGAGTGGTAGCCGGAGGACAGCGGGATCAGCCACACCCAGTAGCCGTCGCCGACCAGGTGGTTGGTCGAGCGCCAGCGCTGGCCGGAGGCGCAGCGCCCGAGCCAGGCGCGGTCGGCCGACCAGGCCTCGACGTCGATGCGCAGCGGCACGCGGAACCACACGGCGTTGACGTCGTGTTGGTTCGACTCGCCGAGCCCGAGCTGGCGCTTGAGGAGCCCCGCCCGGCCCGAGGCGTCCACCAGCCAGCGGCCGGCGGCGGCCCGCGGCTCGCCGCCGCGGCGGTAGCGGACCTGGTGCGGCGCGCCGCTACCGGAGGCGGCGAGCTCGATCGCCTCGACCGCGGCCTCGGTCTCGACCTCGACGCCGGCGGCGCGCACGTGCTCGAGCAGGAAGTTCTCGAAGATCCCGCGGTCGATCTGGTAGGTCGGCACGCTCAGGTAGCGGCTGACGCCGATCTCCTGCACCGCGTCGATGTCCTCGCGCCGGTCCGAGTGGAAGAACCGGAAGCCGAACTTGCGCAGGTGGTGCGCCTCGAGGTGCGGCGCGAGCCCGAGCACCTCGGCGAAGTAGTGCGCGCCGATCTCCACGGTCGACTCGCCGACCTTGTGGGTCGCGACCGGGACCGGGTAGGCGCGCCGCTCGAGCACGCGGATGCGCAGCTGCGGGCACCGCTGGCGCAGCTGCAGCGCGCAGGTGAGCCCCGCGAGGCCGCCGCCGACGACCAGCACGTCTTCCATGGCATTCACGGGCCCTGTTCCCTCCCTGCGGGCGCGACCTCGACCCGGAGCCGGGTGCCGCGGCCGACGTCCCAGACTAGCCTGCCGGGTCGGCCGCTGGCGAGCAGGGCCGCGAGCGGCAGCCCGGAACGCATCGCATTGGCGTCCACCGCCTCGCGCCAGGCCGGCGGCAGCGGCGGTCCGTCGCCGTCGGCCGTGCCGGCCTCGAGGCCGGCGCTGAGGCGCGCGAGCGCCGGCCGCGCCGTGGCCGGCGCCGGATCGAGCACGAACGCCATCGCGAGCAGCCCGCGGCTCTCGGTCACGGTCGCCATCGGACCGGTCGCGCCGACGTCGTAGGCGACGTACAGCACCGGCGTCGAGTCCGCGGCCGCCTCGACCAGCGCGGCGAGGAGCCCGGCGCCGAAGGTCGCATGCCACGCGCACAGCGCGGTCGAGGCCCGCGTGCAGCCGGTGCCGATCGTCCAGTAGCCGGCCGCCGCGTTGTGCACCGAGTTGTGGAACTTGGTCGGCGACAGCAGCGCCGGCGTCGCCGCGAGCGTGGCGCACATCCAGTCGCTGATCGGCAGGTCGCCGTAGGTCGAGGCGAACACGCTCGGGAGCTGCTTGGGGTCGGCACCCGCCATCTCGCAGGCGCGCGCCGCCAGCTCGAGCGGGATCGCCACCGTATCC
>JAFEDP010000418.1 GCA_018241545.1 Pseudomonadota bacterium | reverse complement strand
AGGTGCGCCGGCGTGTTGCGGTACTGCCCGCCGTAGTTCATGTGCACGTGCACGTCGCCCGCGACCCAGCGCCCGCCCGCCGTCGCGAGCGCGAACGCCGGGCCCGCGCCCGCGCTCACCCGGACCGTGGCGCCGGGCGCGACCTGCACCCGCTGCACCTCGAGCGGGTGGTCGAAGCCGCGCAGCACCTCGACGCGCAGCTCGCCCGCCGGCACGTCGAGCGTCGTCATGCCGTGCGCGTGGAAGTAGTGGGCCTCGAACGGCCGCTCGGCGCGGTCGTAGCCGTCGTCCGCGTGGATCCAGGCCTGCGCCGGTGCGTGGAACCGGCCGCGCGCGTCGGTCACCGAGACGCGCGCGTGCACCGGCCCGCCGGCGTCCGCGAGCGCGAGCTCGAGCGTGCCGTGAGCGGCAAGCCAGCGCCGCGTGCCGACCGGCAGCGGCCGCTGCGCGCCGCCGGCGACGTCCTGCAGCCACAGCGAGACGTTGCCGCCGCGGTTCGAGATGAAGGCGATCGTGCGGCCGTCCGGCGCCCAGCGCGCGCCGGTCTCGTCCCAGTCGCCGTAGGAGATCGGCAGGGCGTCGCCGCCCGCGACCGGCAGCAGCCACAGCTGGTGCGTGTTGCGCCCGAGGTAGGAGCTGTAGAGCAGCCGGTGCCCGTCCGGCGACACGTCCGGGCGGGCGCGCCAGTTGGTCTCCTCGTAGTGCAGCTCGCGCGCCGGCGCGCCCGGGCGCGCCTCCATCGTCCAGAAGCCGCCGGTGCCGTGGATGTGGCCGCGGTTCGAGACGAACAGGATCGAGCGGCCGTCGCGGCTCCAGACCGGGCTGATCTCGTGGTCGAAGGCGCTGTAGTAGTAGCGCGGCAGCGGGCTCTTGTTCTCGCCCGTGAGCCGCTCCTCGCCCGCGAGCCCCTGCGGCCCGATCTCGGCGGCGTAGATGTGGAAGCGGCCGTTGAGCGCGGTCGAGACGTACGCGATGCGCCGCCCGTCCGGCGACCAGCGCGGCTCCACGTTCACGGCGTGGCCGTGCGTGAGCAGCCGGCTCTGGCCGGAGGCGAGGTCGAGCAGCGCGAGCTCGAGCGCGCCATCGCAGTAGGTCACGTAGACGATCGAGCGGCCATCGGGCGACCAGTCCGGCTGGTAGTCGTAGCCGGGCCCGTCGGTCAGCTGGACGGCGACGTCCGAATCGAGCCGCTGCCGCCACAGCGAGCCGGCCATCGAGTAGACGACCTCGCGCGAGTCGGGTGCGAAGGTTACGGCCGACGGACCGCTGGTGAGCTGCGGCAGGTACAGCTCGTGGAAGTAGTAAGGATGCGGCAGGTCGATCTGCTCGAGCACCGGCCGCCGTTCTGCGTGGGCGGCACCGGCCACCGCGAGACCCAGCGCCAGCGGCGCCGCGATACGAGTCCAGATGCCCATGCTGCCCCGCTCCCCTAGTCTTCCTCGATCGCGTCCGGCAGCTCCGCGCGCCGGCGGGCGATGAACTCCCGCAGCGCCTCGTCGCGGCCCGGATCCAGCCCCGGGTCCTGGTAGTCCGCCAGCATCTTCTTCCAGACGCGGTTGGCGCGCTGCTCGGCCGTGAGGCTGCCCTCCATCGTCCACTGCTCGAAGGAGGCGTAGTCGGCGATGTTCGACTGGTAGAACGCCGTCTCGAAGTTCGCCTGGGTGTGGGCGCAGCCGAGGAAGTGGTTGCCCGGCCCCACCTCGCGGATCGCCTCGAGCGCCTGGCCGCGCTCGCTCAGGTCCATGCCCTGCGCCAGCACCTGCATCATCGCCAGCTGGTCGGCATCCATGACGAACTTCTCGTAGCTGGCGACGAGCCCGCCCTCGAGCCAGCCGGCGGCGTGCGTGACCAGGTTGACGCCCGCGAGCAGCGTCGGCAGCAGCGTGTGCGCGCTCTCGTAGGCCGCCTGCGCGTCGGCGACCTTGGACGAGCACAGCGAGCCGCCGCTGCGGCACGGCACCCCCAGCCGGCGCGCGAGCTGGGCGGTCGCGAAGATCATCTGCGTCGCCTCCGGCGTGCCGAAGGTCGGGGCGCCCGTCCGCATCGAAATCGCGCCGACGAACGATCCCATGATCACCGGCGCCCCGGGCCGCACCAGCTGGGTCAGCGCCATGCCCGCCAGCGTCTCGGCAAGGATCTCGGCCATGCAGCCGGCGGCGGTCACCGGCCCCATGGCGCCGGCCAGCACCGCCGGTACGACGATCGTCCCCTGGTTGTGCGCGGCGAACACGCGCAGCGAGCCGAGCATCCGGCCGTCGTAGGTCAGCGGCGAGTTCGAGTTGATGTTGCCGAGCAGCACCACGTGGCGCTCGAGGAACTCCTCGCCGAACAGCACCCCCGCCATGCGGACCGAGTCGGCGGCGTGGCCGGGCGTCTCCGGGGTCCCCTCGCAGCCCATGTCGGAGTAGCGGAAGTGCGTGTACTGCACGTCCAGGTGGCGCTTGCCGGGCGGGATATCCATCGGCTCGACGATCGAGCAGCTGGAGAAGTGGATCGCCGGCGCGACGTGCGCGAGCTTGACGAAGTTGCGCGCGTCCTCGAGCGTGCCGTAGCGGCGGCCGCGGTCGAGATCGCTGACGAACGGCGGCCCGCCGACCGGCGAGAACACCGTCGCCTCGCCGCCGAAGCGCACGCTGCGCTCGGGGTTGCGCGCGTGCAGCGTGAACTCGCGCGGCGCGCTGGCCAGCAGGCGGCGCGCCAGGCCGCGCGGAATGCGCACGCGCTCGCCGCGCACGTCGGCGCCGGCCTCGCGCCACAGGCGCAGCGACTCCGGGTCGCGCCGGAACTCGACGCCGATCTCCTCGAGGATCGTCTCGGCGTTCGCCTCGATGATCTCGACGGCCTCAGTCGAGAGCAGCTCGACCGGCAGCAGTCGGCGCCGAATGTAGGGGTACTTGCCCGCCGGGCTGCGTGCGCGGGCGCGGCGGATCTCACGGCCGCCGTCGCGCGGGCGGCGATGGATGGCGTGCGTCTCGGTCACGGGATCCTCGCTAAAGTCGAGCCGCGGCACTAT
>JAFEDP010000417.1 GCA_018241545.1 Pseudomonadota bacterium | reverse complement strand
CCGAGGGCCCGCACCAGCGCCACCGTGCGGTCGTCGGCGTTGCCGCCCGGGAAGCGGAACAGCGTCGGTCGCCGCCCGGTGACCGATGCGATCATCGCCTCGGCGCGCTCCACCTGGGTGCGCACCTCGCCGTCGTCGAGCAGGCGCATGTCGCGCGGATGGCTCCAGGAGTGGTTCTGGATCGACACGAACGGGTGCCGGGCGAGCGCGCGCACCTCGGCGGCGTTGTCGCGGGCGAAGCGGCCGCCCATGAAGATCGTGAACGGCACCTGGCGTTCGACCAGGAAGTCGACGATGCCGTGGTCCAGGTGCATCCGCTCGCCCGCCTGGCAGGCGTCGAAGGTCAGCGCCACGATCCGCTCGCGCGTCGGCAACCGGGTGATGATCGCAGCGGGCACGGGCGCGGCCACGGCGGCGCCGGCCGGCGCCGGCGGTGCCGGCACGGCGAGCGCCGCGGCCAGCAGTGCCGCGGCTCCCGTCACCGGCGCCACTCGCCGCGCAGCACCGACATGATGCAGCGATCGGCACGGCTGCCATCGGGCATGCGGTAGGCCTGGCGCAGCAGGCCGTCCTCGCGCAGGCCCGCCCGCCGGTAGACGTGGCGGGCGCGCTCGTTGTGCGTGAACACGTCGAGCCAGAATCGCTCGCTCGCGGTCTGGGCGAAGGTCCAGTCGATGAGCGCCGCCAGGAACGGCGCGCCGAAGCCGTCGCCCGGAACGGCGACGCAGATGCGCTTGAGCTTGGTGCCCTCGTGCGGGTCCGCGAGCGGCTGCAGGATCGCGAAGCCCTCGGACCCGCGCCCGGGGCGGCCGCCGACCAGGTAGCGCGTGTCGCTGCGCGCGAGCGCCGCGCGGTGCTCGTCGCGGCTCCACTGCGCCGTCAGGCGCTCGAAGCCCGGACCGCGCTCGGTCGCGTGGATGAACTCGACGTCATCGGCCGTGGCGGGCCGCAGCAGCGCGGGCGCCGCGCCTGGCCCGGCCACGGCTCAGATCCCGGCCTTGCCCAGCAGGTCGCCCACCTGGCGCAGCGCGGCGGCGGCGGCCGGGTGGTCGGCCTCGAAGCGCACCGCCAGCGCGCGCACGCCGTGCGCGGTCGCGGGCGCCGCGATCCCCAGCCGCTCGATGTCCGCCGCCAGCAGCGCGAGCAGCCGGTGCGACTCCGCATCGAGGGCCGGCGCGCGGCCGAGGGCCTCGTGCACGCGGCCCAGCAGGCTGTTCAGTGGTTCGCTCGACATGGCGCTCTCCAGGGGGCCGGCCGGGTCCAGCGGCGATTCTACGTGAATCCCCCGTCGCGCCGGGCGCGCCGGGCCGGGCCCAGACAAAAGGGGCGGGCTGCCACCGGCAGCCCGCCCCGCAGCCCTCGCGCGATCCCTGATCGCTACTGGACCGCGATCTCGATCGGCTTTGGCATGGCCGCGACCACCTTCGGAATGTGGACGGTCAGCACGCCGTCCGCGCACTCGGCACGGATCTTCGTGACGTCGACATTCTCGGGCAGCGCGAACGAGCGGACGAACTTGCCGTAGAACGTCTCGACCCGATGCACGGTGTCCTTCTTCTCGTCGACCGTGAACTTGCGTTCACCGCGGATCTTCAGCAGGCCCTCGACGACGTCGATCTTGACGTCCTCCTTCTTGACCTCCGGGAGCTCCGCCTTCACGAGGTACTCGTCCTTGCGCTCGATGATGTCGGCATTGGGCCGCCACTCGGCAGTGATATCGAGCTTGCGCGGCCATGCAATGCGCGGCATGAAATCGCCACTGAAGAACGGCTCGAACCGATCGAGATACCCTTCAAAGGCCTTTACCGGGAACAGATCGCGGGCAAGCATGGCACCCTCCTTCGCCCCACCCGCGCGGCCCGAACGCCGCGTCGTCCTGGGTGGACGGTGCAATGCTGCGCGCGCGCGCTGCGCGATTCCATTGGCCAAGTGGCGATATATCTAGGCGAATCTCGATGGCGAGCTTCGCCGGGCGCGATCCCGGGCGCCATGTGAATCAGCGGCTTGCGAACGCCCCCCTACAGCGTCGCGAAGCGCCGCGCCTCGGCGCTCCACGCCGGCGCGGCGGCGAGCGCCGCGACGACGTCCTCCGGCTGCGCCACCACCTGCCACATCCCGAGGTGGCGCGCGTCCATGAAGCGCTCGCGTACCGCCGCCTCGAACAGCGCCAGCAGCGGCGCGAAGTAGTCGCGCGTGTTCACGAGCACGATCGGGCCGAGGAATACCCCGAGGCGCTTGAGCGTGATCGCCTCGAGCAGCTCCTCGAAGGTGCCGCAGCCGCCCGGCAGCGCCACCACCGCCTCGCTGCGCGAGAGCATCAGGTGCTTGCGGCTGCGCATGTCCTCGACGATGTGCAGCTCGGTCAGGCCGTCGTGCGAGATCTCGAGGTCGCGCAGGAAGCGCGGCAAGACGCCGATCACCCGGCCGCCCCGCGACAGCGCCCCGTCCGCGAGCGCGCCCATCGAGCCGATGCGGCTGCCGCCGTAGACGACGGTGCGCCCGTCCTCGGCCAGCACCTCCCCCAGCCGCCTCGCCGCGGCGTGGTACTGCGGGTCGCAGCGGCTGCTCGAGGCGCAGTACACGCAGACCGCTCGTGCCAATCGCTCGCTCATGGCCGCAGGCACCCCGGGGGACCGACCGGTCCATTCTAGCCAATGGCGGCGGCGCGTCGGTCGCGGCGCATAATCGGGCGGTGTCCGACGAAGGCTTCCTGCGCGGCGCCGCCCGCGCCTTCGCCACGCCGCCGCTCGTGCTGACGGCGGCGGTGGCCGTGCTCGCCCCGCTCGGCGTCATGGGCGGCTGGCTGGGCCTGCCGCTGCTGGCGATCCTCGGCTGGTGGACCTGGATCTACGCGTTCCTGCTGGTGCGAAGCACCGCGCTCGGGCAGCCGCTGCCGGTGCTGGCCGTCGAGCACGCCAATCCGCTGCATGAGCCGCGCCCGCTCGGCCTGCTCGCCGCGCTCGCGCTCGGCGGGTCGGCGGCCTGGGCGGCGGCGCAGCACGTGCCGGCGCCGCTGTCCGCTGCCGCCGGG
>JAFEDP010000416.1 GCA_018241545.1 Pseudomonadota bacterium | reverse complement strand
CGCCCCTGAGCCGCGGCCGCCGCGCGCGGCTTCGCCGTACAATCCGCGGGTGACCCAGGCACCCTACCGCCCGCTCGCCGACCGCATGCGCCCGCGCTCGCTCGAGGAGTTCACCGGGCAGGCGCACCTGCTCGCCCCGGGCAAGCCGCTGCGCCGGCTGGTGGAGGGCGGGGCGCTGCACTCGATGCTGCTGTGGGGCCCGCCCGGCACCGGCAAGACGACGCTGGCGCGGCTCGTGGCGCGCTCGGCGCGCGCGGAGTTCCACGCGCTGTCGGCCGTGCTCGCCGGGGTCAAGGACATCCGCGAGGTGGTCGAGCGGGCGCGCGCGGCGCGCGCGGCAAGCGGCGCCCCGACCGTGCTGTTCCTGGACGAGGTGCACCGCTTCAACCGCGCCCAGCAGGACACGTTCCTGCCGTTCGTGGAAGACGGCACGCTGGTGTTCGTCGGCGCGACCACCGAGAACCCGTCGTTCGAGGTGAACTCCGCGCTGCTGTCGCGCGCCCGCACCTACGTGCTCAAGCCCCTGACCGCGGCCGACCTCGAGCAGCTGATCGAGCGCGCACGGGTGGACGCCGAGCGCGGGCTCGGCGCGAGCGGCGTGCGCCTCGAGCCCGCGGCGCGCGCCCTGATCGCCCGCGCCGCCGACGGCGACGCGCGCCGCGCGCTCAACTTCCTCGAGGTGGCCGCCGACCTCGCCGTGCCGGTGCAGGGCGAGGCGACGATCACGGAGGCGGTGGCCGAGGAGATCGCGGCCGGCGGCCACCGGCGCTTCGACAAGCGCGGCGAGCAGTTCTACGACCAGATGTCGGTGCTGCACAAGGCGGTGCGCGGCTCGGACCCGGATGCGGCGCTCTACTGGCTGTGCCGCATGCTCGACGGCGGCTGCGACCCGCTGTACGTCGTGCGCCGGGCGATCCGGATGGCGAGCGAGGACGTCGGCAACGCCGACCCGCGGGCGCTCACGCTCGCGCTCGAGGCCGCCGCGGCCTACGAGCGGCTCGGCAGCCCCGAGGGCGAGCTCGCGATCGCGCAGGCCATCGTCTACCTTGCGGTGGCGCCCAAGTCGAACGCCGTCTACGTCGCCTACGGCGCGGCGCGCGCCGACGCCGAGGCGCTCGGCACGCTCGACGTGCCGCTCGCGGTCCGCAATGCGCCGACGCGTCTGATGAAGGAGCTCGGCTACGGCAAGGGCTACCGCTACGACCACGACGAGCCCGGCGCGCATGCCGCCGGCCAGCGGTATTTCCCCGACGAGATGCCGCCCAAGACCTATTATGATCCGGTGCCGCGCGGCCTCGAGATCAAGATCCGCGAGGCGATCGCGCGCCGCCGCGGCGGCGGCTGAGGCCGCCGCGAACGACCGTTCAGCGAGAGGACACCGTGCTCGACCCGAAACTGCTGCGTACCGAACCCGACCGCGTCGCCGCCAACCTCGCGCGGCGTGGCTTTAGGCTCGACCTCGCCGCGCTCGCCGCGCTCGAGGAGCGCCGCAAGGCCGTGCAGATCCGCACCGACGCGCTCAGGAACGAGCGCAACACGCGCTCCAAGGCCATCGGCCAGGCCAAGGCCAAGGGCCAGGACGTGGCGCCGCTGCTCGCCGAGGTCGAGGGGCTCGGCAGCCAGCTCGCCGCCGCCGAGGCGGACTTCGCGGCGATCCAGGCCGAGGTCGAGCGGCTCGCGCTGGGGCTGCCGAACCTGCTGCACGCCTCGGTGCCGGACGGCGCCGACGAGGCCGCCAACGTCGAGGTGCGCCGTGCCGGCACGCCGCGCGCGCTCGGCTTCGAGGCGCGCGACCACGTCGCGCTCGGCGAGCTCGACGGCGGGCTCGACTTCGAGGCCGCCGGGCGCATCTCCGGCGCGCGCTTCGCGGTGATGCGCGGGGCGGTGGCGCGCCTGCACCGCGCACTCGCGCAGTTCATGCTCGACCTGCACACGCGCGAGCACGGCTACACCGAGGTCTACGTGCCGTACCTCGTGTCCCGCCAGACGCTGACCGGCACCGGCCAGCTGCCCAAGTTCGAGCAGGACCTGTTCGCGCTCAAGGGCGAGAACGAGCTGTTCCTGATCCCGACGGCGGAGGTGCCGCTCACGAACCTGGTGCGCGACTCGATCGTGCCGGCCGAGCAGCTGCCGCTCAGGTTCGTCGCCCACTCGCCGTGCTTCCGCTCCGAGGCGGGCGCCGCCGGCAAGGACACGCGCGGCATGATCCGCCAGCACCAGTTCGACAAGGTCGAGATGGTGCACGTGACCCGGCCGGAGGACTCGTACGCGGCGCTCGAGGAGATGGTGTCGCACGCCGAGGCGGTGCTGACCCGGCTCGGCATCCCGTACCGCGTGATCGCGCTGTGCGCCGGCGACATCGGCTTCGGCAGCGCCAAGACCTACGACCTCGAGGTGTGGCTGCCGGGGCAGGGGAAGTACCGCGAGATCTCCTCCTGCTCCAACTGCGAGAGCTTCCAGGCCCGGCGCATGCAGGCGCGCTACCGCAGCGCGGGCGGCAAGCCCGAGCTCGTGCACACGCTGAACGGCTCGGGCGTCGCGGTCGGGCGCGCGCTGGTCGCCGTGCTCGAGAACTACCAGGAGGCCGACGGCAGCGTGCGCGTGCCGGACGTGCTCAAGCCCTACATGGGCGGCCTCGAGGTGATCGGCCCGCGCGCCTGAGGCGCCGGCCGCCGGCGCGCGCCCGCAGGCAGCGGGCGCGCGCAGCCCGCCTCAGTTGCGCGGCGCGAGGCCGAGCAGCTGCAGCAGGCTCAGGAACAGGTTGTAGAGGCTGACGTACAGCGTCACGGTGGCGAGCACGTAGTTGGTCTCGCCGCCGTTCACGATCTCGCCGGTCTGCCACAGGATCACGCCGCCGGCGAGCAGGGCGAAGAGCCCGGCGACCGCCAGCGACAGCCCCGTCAGGTGGAAGAAGATCGCGACCAGGCCCAACAGGAAGGCCGTGATCATCCCGACCGCGAGGAAGCCGCCGAGCGCGCTGAAGCGCCGGCGCGTCGTCACCGCGTAGGCCGAGAGCGCGAGGAACGTGCCGCCGGTGAGCGCGAGCG
>JAFEDP010000415.1 GCA_018241545.1 Pseudomonadota bacterium | reverse complement strand
GACCCGCCCTTGGCGGTGCGGGGTCGCCGGTGCCCGGGCGCGAGCGCATGGCGTGCCCCTTCAGACGATCCCGTCCAGCGCATATCATGGCCCCCGCACTCGGCTCGGTCACACGGCGGGTGCCGCGCTCACGATCCGCGCGCCGCCGCCGGCTGGCGCGCGGGTCTCGAATCACGATCCACAGGCGGGGGGCTCCGACGATGCGACTCTTGATGTGCGGTGCAGTGCTGGCCATGACCGTGACCGCGGGCGCGCAGGCAGCGACGCGCTCGCTGGTTCCCGAGGATCTCTTCGAGATGCAGTGGGCCAGCGATCCGCAGATCCGCGGGGACGGGTCCGAGATCGTCTACGTGCGCAGTCGCAACGACGTCATGACGGACTCGGTCGTGCAGTCCCTGTGGCTCGTCGACGTCGCGTCCGGCACCGAGACTCCACTGACCCGGTCCGCCGGGCACCTCGGCTCGCCCCGCTGGTCACCCGACGGCACGCGCATCGCCTACCTCGAGGCCGACGCCGACGGCCGGATGCAGATCGTCGTCCACTGGCGGCGCAGCGGCGCAACCGCGGTCGTCACGCACCTCACCGAAGCGCCGGCCGACATCGCCTGGTCGCCCGATGGCAAGCAGATCGCCTTCGTGATGCTCGAGCGCACGGCGCCACCCTCGATCGGCAAGGCGCCCAGCAAGCCGGCCGGCGCGCACTGGGCGCCCGGCCCGCAGGTCATCGACGAACTCAATTTCCGCGTCGACGGCGCGGGCCTCAACCCAAACGGTTACCGGCACCTCTTCGTCCTCTCGGTCGAAGGCGGCGGCATGCCGCGGCAGCTGACCTTCGGTCCCTACAGCGAGTCGGGCCCGCTCGCGTGGTCGCCCGATGGGCGCTACCTCTACTGCGCGGGTAACCGGGAGCCGAACTGGAAGCGCCTCCCTGAGGATACGGCGCGCCATACGGCGATGGAGCTCAGCATTTTCCGCGTCAACGTCGCCGACGGCACGCTGGCGCAGCTGTCGCACGCGCTCGGTCCGTACCACTCGCCCCGCGTCTCGCCCGACGGCAAGCAGATCGCCTTCCTCGGGTTCGAGGAGCGGCACGTCGCCTACCAGAACGTCCGGCTCAACGTCATGGAGGCGGATGGCAGCCGTCCGCGCGTCGTCGGCGCGGGACTCGACCGGGCGCTCGGCGACGTCCGCTGGGCCCCCGACGGACGCGGCTTCTACGTCCAGTACGACGACCACGGCGCCACCAAGGTCGCGCGAATGACGATGGACGGACACCTCGAGACCGTCGCCAGCAACCTCGCCGGCATGTTCGGCCCGGTGCAGCTGCCGTACACCGGCGGCAGCTTCTCGGTCTCCGACAAGGGCGCCGTCGCCTTCTCCGGCGGCGGCGCCGACGAGTTGCCGGACGTGTACCTCGCGAAGGACGGCAAGACCCGGCGCATCACGCACCTGAATGCGGACCTGTTCGCCGCCGCCGCGATCGGCAAGCTGTCGGTGTTGCCCGTTAAGTCGTCGGTCGACGGCCGCGAGATCGATGCCTGGGAGCTGCTGCCCCCGAACTTCGATCCGGCCAAGAAGTATCCGCTGATCCTCGAGATCCACGGCGGGCCGTACGCGAGCTATGGGCCGTTCTTCTCGGTTGAAGACCAGCTCTACGCCGCCGCGGGCTACATCGTGGTCTACGGCAATCCGCGTGGCTCGACCTCCTACGGCGAGGAGTTCGCCAACGTCATCTACAACAACTATCCGAGCCAGGACTATGACGACCTGATGAGCGTCGTCGACGCCGCCATCCAGCGCGGCAACGTCGATACCGACAACCTGTTCGTGACGGGCCTGTCGGGCGGCGGCGTCCTGACGACGTGGATCGTCGGCAAGACGCATCGCTTCCGGGCGGCCGCGACCCAGCATCCGGTGGTCAACTGGACGAGCACGATTCTGACGAGCGACATCGGGCCCGTCGTCGGTCGCGACTGGTTCAAGCACATGCCGTGGGAGGACCCGGAGACCTACTGGAAGCTCTCGCCGATCTCGCTGATTGCCAACGTCACGACCCCGACCATGGTGATCATCGGCCTCGACGACCTGCGTACCCCGGTAGGCGAAGCGGAGCAGTACTACCAGGCGCTGCAGCTGCGCGGCGTGCCGGCGCTGCTCTACGAGGTGCCCGGGGCCGCGCACGTGCGCCTGACCCCGTCGCAGCTCGCGCAGCAGCAGTCCGCGATCCTGGAATGGTTCGGCCGCTACCGGACGTCCGCAACGCGCTGAGCGCTGACGCCTGGTCGCGCCCATCCGCCGAGTCCTGGCCGACGCGCGCTCGCGGTGCGCGCCGCTGTCGACAGACGTCGGGCAATTTGTCGCGTTACCAAGATCGTCCGCGACTTTGCATCGGCGACGGTGCGTGATTGTCTGTGTCAGACGATGCAGTTGCTTCCGGACGTGGCTCTCGTCGGGTGGGGGCAGGCGCAGGTCTCTGAGGTAATCCCAGAACAGTACCACTGATTCGGCGTGACCTCGCACAAGTGCCGCTTGGCTGGAAATTGCCGCTAATGGCCGTGCCGCCACCTAACCAAGTCCGCGTGCGCATCGCAGGGTCCATGCCGAGCGCGGCAATTGTCGGCGACAGCTTAGAACGCCTCCCCATTGCGGCGACATCGGCTGCCGAGCGCACGTTGACCTGTGAAGCCGCCAAGCGCTGAGGCGCGCTCCGGCGAGTCTCCAAGCTCAGACAGCTGCCGGATCGCTGGGATGCGCACTTGATCCGGTGATGCGCCGAGGTGATGCGGCGAACGTACCCGGTGTTGCTTCAGGTGATCACGGTGCGTCAGCGCGGCAATCGAATAGGTTCGCGCCCGTACTCAGTGCCCGGGCGCGACCGGCACGCCGAATACGTGTTGAATCAGCAGGTTGGCGAGGCCGCCCCCGATGATCAGGTAGATGAACAGAATTGCGCCCAACCCCACCGCCTCGCGGCCCGCCACGCGTAGCTTCTTGATCGTCGTATCGAGTCCCAGCGCCGCCATGGCAGCCGCCAGCAGGTAGACGTCGATGGTCCGCA
>JAFEDP010000414.1 GCA_018241545.1 Pseudomonadota bacterium | reverse complement strand
GAGCGGCACGCCCATCAGCACCACCGCGCCCTCGCCGAGCAGGGCCTGTGCGCGCCGCGCGCGATCGAGCGCCGCGATCCGCAGCCCCTCACGCGACATGATGCGGGCCTCGCGGTGAACGCAGGCACCGGGCGGCCCGGCCGCCCCTTGGTTCGATCGTCATGACCACTCCCCGTGTTCCGAACGCACGACCACGGCCGGCGGTGACGGGGGGTTTCGCGGGGAGTCGGCACGCGCAGCGCTGCGGCACCGTCCGCCTGCGATCGCCCACCGCGATCCATCGGCCATCCGCTCGGGGCTGGTTTCCGGGCTGTGGAGCGGCCTGACGGGGGGTCAGGCCGGCTCGGCACCTTCCCAGGCCGCGGGGCGGCCTGGTGGCATCACGCCGAGCTCGTCGCTCCAATACCGTTGCGGGGGCAGCGCCGGCTTCTCACCGGCTTCCCAATTCTCCGGAGCGCTATCCGCGCCCCGGCACCACGAGCGGGCCGAGCATAGCAACGCGCCCCGCGCGCGGCCAGCCCGCCGGCGACCGACGCTGGCCCGCCCGCGACGCCGGCCAGGTGCGGCGGTCGCGCTACACTGCCGCCTGCCGCGCGGGGTGACCCCGCCCGGGCCGCGCGCTCGACACGGCCCGCCGAATCCGCAGGGAGAACACACCATGCCCGCTCGCATCGCATCGGCACGCCTGTCATGGGTCGCACTCGTCGCTGGCCTCGCCTCGGTCGCGGCCGGCGCGGCGCAGCCACCGATCATCGATCGCAACGCGTTCTTCGGCGAGGTGCAGATCTCCGGAGCGCAGCTCTCGCCCGATGCGCGCTTCATCTCGTTCCTGAAGCCGTACCGGGGCACTCGCAACCTCTGGGTCAAGAAGGCCGGCGAGCCCTTCAGCGCCGCGCGTCCGGTGAGCCTCGAGACCGCGCGCCCCATCCGCAGCTACTTCTGGAGCCGGGATTCGCGCTACCTGCTCTACGTGCAGGACGCCGGCGGCGACGAGAACTTCAACGTCTACGCGATCGATCCGCTGCAGGCGCCCGATGCGGCGACCGGCGTGCCGCCGACCCGAGCGCTGACGAACCTCAAGGGCGTGCGCGCGCAGATCTACGCCGTGCCGCGCGCCAAGCCGGACGTGCTCTACGTCGGACTGAACGACCGCGACCCGAAGTGGCACGACCTCTACGAGCTGCACCTCGCTACCGGTCAGATGACGCTGCTGCGCGCCAACACCGCGCAGGTCAGCTGGTGGGGCTTCGACAACCAGGGCACGCTGCGCCTCGCCGAGCGCACGACCCCCGCGGGCGACACGGAGATCCTGCGCGTCGACGGCGACGAGCTGCGGCCGGTCTACCGCTGCAGCGTGCTCGAGTCCTGCAGCGTGCACAGCTTCGCGGGCGACGACCGCAGCGTCTACCTGACGACCAACCAGGGGACGCTCGACCGCAGCGAGCTGGAGCTGCTCGACGTCGGCACCGGCGCGGTGCGCAAGGTCGAATCCGACCCGCTCGGGCGCGTCGACGTCGGCGGCGCCGTCGTGTCGGACATCGATCACCGCATCTTCTACACGGAGTACGCGGACGGCCGGCCGCGGCGCTACTTCCACGACAAGGCCTTCGAGGCCGACGTGCGCTGGCTGCAGCGCCGGCTGGCCGGCGCCGAGTTCCGCCTCGACTCGCGCTCCGCCGACGAGCGGGAGTGGATCGTGACCGCCTACAGCGACCGCGATCCGGGGACCACCTACCTGTGGGACCGGGGCGGCCACGCGCTCACGCTGCAGTACCGGCTGCGCGAGGACATCCCGCGCGCCGCCCTGTCGTCGCGCGTGCCGTACGAGTTCGCCTCGTCCGACGGGCGGCGCATCAGCGGCTACCTGACCCTGCCGCAGGGTCTCGCGGCCCGGCACCTGCCGCTCGTCGTATGGCCGCACGGCGGCCCGTGGGCGCGCGACACCTACGGCTACGACACCTTCGCCCAGTTCCTCGCCAACCGCGGCTACGCGGTGCTGCAGCCGAACTTCCGCGGCTCCGACGGCTTCGGCAAGGAGTTCCTCAACGCGGGCAACGGCGAGTGGGGCCGCAAGATGCAGGACGACCTGACCTGGGGCGTCAAAGCGCTGGTCGCGGCCGGCATCGCCGATCCACGGCGGGTCGGCATCGGCGGCGGCTCCTACGGCGGCTACGCGACGCTCGCCGGCGTCGCATTCACGCCCAGCCTGTACGCCGCGGCGGTCGCGGTCGTCGCGCCGTCGAACCTGCTGACGCTGCTCGACGCGATCCCGCCGTACTGGGAATCGGGACGGCGGCAGATGTACACGCGCATGGCCGACCCGACCACGCCGGCCGGGCGCGCGCTGCTGGTGGCCGAGTCGCCGCTGACGCAGGCCAAGGCGATCGTCACGCCGCTGCTCGTCGTGCAGGGCAAGAACGATCCGCGCGTCAACGTGCGCGAGAGCGACCAGATCGTCGCCGCGGTGCGCGACAACGGCCGACCGGTGGAGTACCTGGTGGCGCCCGACGAGGGTCACGGCTTCGCGCGTCCGATCAACAACCTTGCGTTCGTGACGGCGATGGAGCGCTTCTATGCCAAGCACCTCGGCGGTCGCGTCCAGGCCGACGTGCCCGCGGATGTCGCGGCGCGGCTCGTGGAGATCACCGTCGACCCGGCGACCGTGAGCGGCGCTGCGTCGCTGGAGGGGGCGTTGAAGCCGGACTCGCAGTAGCGGCGCGGCCGGCAGCCCCGTCAGCCGGCGGAGTGCCGCCGGCGTGCGGTCACCTCGATCTCGATGCGCATGCGCGGGTCCGCCAGCCCGGCGCTGATCATCGTCGCCGCCGGGCGCACGTCGCCGAGATACTGCCGCAGGACCGGCCAGCAGGCCGGGAAGTCGGCCGCGTCCGGCAGGATGTAGCGCACCCGGACCGCGTCGGCGAGCGAGCTGCCCGCCTCGCGCAGCGCCGCCTCGATGTTGCGCAGGCACTGCTCGGCCTGCGCAACGACGTCCGTCGAGATCGTCATGGATGCGTAGTCGAATCCGGTGGTGCCCGAGACGAAGATCCAGTCGCCGTCGACCACCGCGCGCGAA
>JAFEDP010000413.1 GCA_018241545.1 Pseudomonadota bacterium | reverse complement strand
TGCCGATCGTCACCGCGCCGATGCCCGGCGCGAAGCTGCCGGGGAAGGCCTCGGCGACCGTGCCGGCGAAGCGCGCCAGCACGCGGTTGGTGAGGCCGGCCACGGCGTTCTGCTCGTGGATCACGAGCGGCCGGCCAAGCAGGCGCGCCGCGACGCCGCCGGGGCCGGCGACGAAGCCGCCGAGCCCGAGCACGACGTCCGGGCGCGTGCGGCGTACCGCGCCGAGCGCGTCGGCGAGCGCCTGCAGCAGCCGCAGCGGCGCGAGCAGCCAGCTCGCCGCCCCCTTGCCGCGCAGCCCGGAGACGCGGATCCACTCGATCGGGATGCCGGCCGCCGGCACGAGGCGCGCCTCGATGCCGCGGCGCGTGCCGAGCCACACGATGCGGCAGGCGCGCCCGCGCAGCTCCTCGGCGACCGCGAGCGCCGGGAACACGTGGCCACCGGTGCCGCCGGCCATGATCAGCACGGTGGTCATCGCGCACCCCCGCGCAGCGAGATCGTGCGCGTGCACTGGGTCTCGTGATGCACGCGCAGCAGCACGCCGATCCAGGCGAGCGTCACGACCAGGCTCGAGCGCCCGTACGACAGCAGCGGCAGGGTCAGGCCCTTGGTCGGCAGCAGACCCATGTTGACGCCCATGTTGATGAACGCCTGCAGGCCGAACCAGATGCCGAACGCCGCGGCAAGGTACGACTGGAACTTGAGGCCGGCCTCGGCGGCCTGGCGCGCGATCATGAGCGCGCGGTAGGCGAGCGCCAGCACCAGCACGACGACCAGCACGATGCCGCCGAACCCGAGTTCCTCGGCCAGCACCGCGAACACGAAGTCCGTGTGCGCCTCGGGCAGGTAGAAGAGCTTCTGGATCGAGGCGCCGAGCCCGACGCCGAACCACTCGCCGCGGCCGATCGCGATCAGCGACTGCGTCAGCTGGAAGCCCGTCTTGAACGGGTCCTCCCACGGGTTCAGGAAGGTGATCAGGCGCTGCAGCCGGTACGGGCTCGCCACCGCGACCAGCCCGAACAGCAGCACCGCCACCGCGCACAGCACCAGGAAGTGGCGCAGGCGCACGCCGGCCAGGAACAGCACGCCGAGGCCGGTCGTCAGCAGCACGACGCCCGAGCCGAAGTCGGGCTCCAGCAGCAGCAGGCCCGCGGCGAGGCCGAGCACGAGCAGCGGCTTGACGAAGCCGAGTACCGTCGTGCGCACCTCCTCCTCGCGGCGCACCAGGTAGCTGCACAGGTAGATGAGCAGCAGCACGCGCGCCGCCTCGGACGCCTGGAAGTTGAGGCCCGCGAGGTGCAGCCAGCGGCGGCTGCCGTTGACGGTGTGCCCGACGACCGGCAGCAGCACCAGGATCAGCAGCACGAACGAGAACGCGAGCAGCACGAGGCTCAGGCGCTCGAGCGTCTGGGTCGGCACCCGCAGCGCGACCGCGCCGCCGGCGATGCCGACCAGCGCGAACAGCAGCTGGCGCTCGCCGAAGAAGAACGGGTCGCCGTCGCGCGCCGCGAGCGTCACCGACGCCGAGGTGACCATCACGAGCCCGACCAGCAGCAGCGCGGCAACGATGCCGATCACGACCATGTCGAGGTGCAGCCGGTGGCGGCCGGCCTGGCGCATGGCGACGCCGGTGGCGGTGGCGCTCACGTCGGCAGCCTCCGGGCGGCGGCCGCGAACGCGTCGCCGCGGGCGGCGTAGTCGCGGAACATGTCGAGGCTGGCGCAGGCCGGCGACAGCAGCACGAGGTCGCCCGGGCGGGCCGCGGCGGCGGCCGCGGCGACCGCCGCGTCCATGTCCGGCGCGTACTCGGTCGGGCAGGTGCCGGCCAGCGCCGCCGCGAGCGCCTCGCGGTCGCGGCCGATCAGCACCACGTGGCGCACCTTGCCGCGGAAGGCATCGGCGAGCGGCGCGAAATCCTGCCCCTTGCCGTCGCCGCCCGCGATCATCACGAGCGGGCCGTCGAGGCCGGCGACCGCCGCCAGCGTGGCGCCGACGTTGGTGCCCTTGGAATCGTCGACGTAGCGCACGCCGCGCCGCTCGGCCACCACCTGCCCGCGGTGCGCGAGCCCGGTGAACGAGCGCAGCGTCGCGAGCATGGGCGCGAGCTCGAGCCCGATCTCGGCGCCGAGCGCGAGCGCGGCGAGCGCGTTGGCGGCGTTGTGGCGGCCCGCGATGCCGAGCTCGGCGACCGGCAGCAGCGGCTCGCCGCGGCGCGCGAGCTGGCTGGCGCCGCCGACCTCGACCAGGCCGAAGTCCGCGTCGGCACGCGCCACGCTGAAGCCCACGCGTCGCTGGCCCGGGCGCGGCATCGCCGCCACCAGCGGATCGTCGAGGTTGACGACCGCGGCCGCGGCGTGGGTGAGGATGCGCGCCTTGGCCGCGGCGTAGTCGGCGAGCGTCGCGTAGCGGTCCATGTGGTCGGGGGTCACGTTGAGCACCGCGGCCGCGGCGAGCTCGAGCGAGTCGGTCGACTCGAGCTGGAAGCTCGACAGCTCGAGCACGTACAGCTCGGGATCCGGCTGCGCCAGCAGGTCGAGCGCCGGCTCGCCGAGGTTGCCGCCGGCGAGCACGCGCCGACCGGCGCGGCGCGCCATCTCGGCCACCAGCGTGGTCACGGTGCTCTTGCCGTTGGTGCCGGTGATCGCCACCGCCGGCGCGCGGCGCGCGCGCGCGAACAGCTCGACGTCCCCCACCACCACCAGGCCGCGCGCGAGCGCGGCGCGCACGATCGGCTCGGCGCGCGACACGCCCGGCGACAGCACGATGCGGTCGGCCGAGTCGAGCAGCCCGAGGTCGAAGCCGCCGAGGCTGGCCGGCACCGGGGCCGGCAGTGCGCGCAGCGCCTCGAGGCCGGGCGGCGCGGCGCGCGAGTCGGTGACGGCCACCGCCTCGCCCTGCGCCGCCAGCCAGCGGACGGCCGACAGGCCCGTCTTGCCGAGTCCGACCACGAGGTTGCGGCGCGCGGTCATCAGCGCACCTTCAGCGTCGCGAGCCCGGCCAGCACCAGCACGACGGTGATGATCCAGAAGCGGACGATCACCTTCGGCTCGGCCCAGCCCTTGAGCTCGAAGTGGTG
>JAFEDP010000412.1 GCA_018241545.1 Pseudomonadota bacterium | reverse complement strand
TGATCGGCGTCTCGATGATCGAGCCGTCCGGCTTCGCCATCAGGCCGCGCATGCCGGCCAGCTGGCGGATCTGGGCCGCGCTGCCGCGCGCGCCGGAGTCGGCCATCATGAAGATCGAGTTGAACGACTTCTGGCGGACCTTGGCGCCCTTGCGGTCGGTGACCTCGTCACTGCCGAGCTTCTCCATCATCGCCTTGGCGACCTGATCGTTGGTGCGCGACCAGATGTCGACGACCTTGTTGTAGCGCTCGCCGTCGGTGACGAGACCGGACGCGTACTGCTCCTGGATCTCCTTCACCTCGCGCTCGGCGCCGCCGAGGATCTTCTCCTTCTGCTCCGGCACCACCATGTCGTCGACGCCGATGGAGACGCCGGCGCGCGTCGCGTACGCGAAGCCCGTGTACATCAGCTGGTCGGCGAACACGACCGTGTGCTTGAGGCCCAGCGTGCGGTAGCACTCGTTGATCGTCGCCGAGATCGTCTTCTTCGTCATGTCGCGATTGACGAGGTCGAACGACAGGCCCTTCGGCAGGATCTCGCCCAGCAGCGCGCGCCCGCAGGTCGTCTCGACCGTGCGGCGCCGCTCCTGGTCGCTGCCGTCCGGCTGCCGCAGCCACTCGACGATGCGCACGCGGATCTTGGCGTTGAGGCTGGCGTGCCGGCCCTCGTAGGCGCGGTGCACCTCGGCGACGTCGGTGAAGGACATGCCCTCGCCCTTGGCGCCGACGCGCTCGCGCGTCATGAAGTAGAGGCCGAGCACCACGTCCTGGGACGGCACGATGATCGGGTCGCCGTTCGCCGGCGACAGGATGTTGTTGGTCGACAACATCAGCGCGCGCGCCTCGAGCTGCGCCTCGAGCGACAGCGGCACGTGCACCGCCATCTGGTCGCCGTCGAAGTCCGCGTTGAACGCCGTGCAGACGAGCGGATGCAGCTGGATCGCCTTGCCCTCGATCAGCACCGGCTCGAAGGCCTGGATGCCGAGGCGGTGCAGCGTCGGGGCGCGGTTGAGGAGCACCGGATGCTCGCGGATGACCTCCTCGAGGATGTCCCACACCTCCGGCCCCTCGCGCTCGACCATGCGCTTGGCGGCCTTGATGGTGGTCGCCTCGCCACGGATCTGCAGCTTCGAGAAGATGAACGGCTTGAAGAGCTCAAGCGCCATCTTCTTGGGCAGGCCGCACTGGTGCAGGCGCAACGTCGGGCCGACCACGATGACCGAGCGGCCGGAGTAGTCGACACGCTTGCCGAGCAGGTTCTGGCGGAAGCGCCCCTGCTTGCCCTTGATCATGTCGGCCAGCGACTTCAGCGGGCGCTTGTTGGTGCCGGTGATCGCGCGGCCGCGGCGGCCGTTGTCGAGCAGCGCGTCGACCGCCTCCTGCAGCATGCGCTTCTCGTTGCGCACGATGATGTCGGGCGCGTTGAGCTCGAGCAGCCGGCGCAGACGGTTGTTGCGGTTGATGACCCGGCGGTACAGGTCGTTCAGGTCCGACGTCGCGAAGCGGCCGCCGTCGAGCGGCACCAGCGGCCGCAGGTCGGGCGGCAGCACCGGCAGCACCGTCAGCACCATCCACTCCGGCTTGTTGCCGGAGTCGATGAACGACTCGATGAGCTTCAGGCGCTTGGACAGGCGCTTGATCTTGGTCTCGGAGGTGGTGTTCGCCATGTCCTCGCGGACCCGGGTGACCTCGGCCTGCAGGTCCATCGACTTCAGCAGCTCGTGGACCGCCTCGGCGCCCATGCGCGCGTCGAACTCGTCACCGTGCTCCTCGATGGCCTCGAGGTAGGCCTCGTCCGTCAGCAGCTGGCCGCGCGTCAGCGACGTCATGCCCGGATCGATGACGACGAACGCCTCGAAGTAGAGCACGCGCTCGATCTCGCGCAGCGTCATGTCGAGCAGCAGGCCGATGCGCGACGGCAGCGACTTGAGGAACCAGATGTGCGCGGTGGGGCTGGCGAGCTCGATGTGGCCCATGCGCTCGCGGCGCACCTTGCTCTGCGTGACCTCGACGCCGCACTTCTCGCAGATCACGCCGCGGTGCTTCAGGCGCTTGTACTTGCCGCACAGGCACTCGTAGTCCTTGACCGGCCCGAAGATCTTGGCGCAGAACAGGCCATCGCGCTCCGGCTTGAAGGTCCGGTAGTTGATGGTCTCCGGCTTCTTCACCTCGCCGTACGACCACGACTTGATCATGTCGGGCGAGGCGAGGCCGATGCGGATCGAGTCGAAGTGCTCGACCGGAACCTGCTGCTTGAAGAGCTTGAGAAGATCCTTCATGTCCACTCCTGCCGTCTCGTCAATGACCTAACACCTGCATCAGCACGGGCCGCCCGCGGCGGCCGGGGCGGGGGCCGTCAGTCCTCCGCCTCCAGCTCCATGTTGATGCCGAGGGAGCGGATCTCCTTGACGAGCACGTTGAAGGACTCGGGCATGCCCGCGTCCATCTGGTGATTGCTGTCGACGATGTTCTTGTACATCTTGGTGCGGCCGTTCACGTCGTCGGACTTGACCGTGAGCATTTCCTGCAACGTGTACGCCGCGCCGTAGGCCTCGAGCGCCCAGACTTCCATCTCGCCGAAGCGCTGGCCGCCGAACTGCGCCTTGCCACCCAGCGGCTGCTGCGTGACCAGCGAGTACGGCCCGGTCGAGCGCGCGTGCATCTTGTCGTCGACCAGGTGGTTCAGCTTCAGCATGTACATGTAGCCGACCGTCACCGAGCGCTCGAAGCGCTCGCCGGTGCGGCCGTCGTACAGCGTGGTCTGACCGGAAGTCGGCAGGTCCGCGAGCGTCAGCAGGCGCTTGATCTCGTCCTCGGTGGCGCCGTCGAACACCGGCGTCGCCATCGGCACGCCCTTGCTCAGGTTGCGCCCCAGCTCCACGACCTCGTGGTCGTCCAGCGACTTGACGTCCGCGCGCTGGCCACCCGACTTGTTGTAGACCTGCTCGAGGAAGTTGCGCAGGTCGGCGACCGCCGACTGCTGCTCCAACATCCGGCCGATCTTGAGACCGAGGCCGCGCGCCGCCCAGCCGAGGTGCGTCTCGAGCACCTGGCCGATGTTCATGCGGCTCGGCACGCCGAGCGGGTTCAGCACGATGT
>JAFEDP010000411.1 GCA_018241545.1 Pseudomonadota bacterium | reverse complement strand
CGAGCCGGCCGACGACGAGCAGCTGGCCGACGAGGCGCGCGAGGCGGTCGCAGCCCTCGACGACCCGGCCGAGGGCGCGGCGCGTCTCGGCGGCGTCGCTCGCGCCCGCGGCGGCCTCGGCCTGGGCGCGGATCGCCGCGACCGGGGTCCTGAGCTCGTGCGCCGCCTGCGCGGTGAAGCGCCGCTCGGCCTCGAAGCTGCGCGCGATGCGCCCAAAGAGCGCGTTCATCTGCGCGATCAGCGGCTCCACCTCGGCCGGCACCGCATGGGTGGCGAGCGGGGCGAGCTCGTGCGCGTCGCGCCGCGCGAGCTCCGCCCGGAGCGCCGCGAGCGGCCGCAGCGCCCGCCCGACGATGAGCCAGATGAGCGCGCCGAGGCCGAGCAGGCCGAGCGCGAGCGGGGCGAACACCCGCACCACGAAGCGCGTCTCGAGGCGCTCGCGGCTCGCGAGGTCCTCGGCGACCAGCACGCGCAGCGCCGCATCGCGCGTGGTCGCCGCGAGCACGCGCCAGTGGCGGCCGGCGACGCTGGTCTCGACGAAGCCCGCCGCGCGGTCGGAGAACGGCGTCGGCGGGGCGTTGGCCGAGTGCAGCACCAGCCGCCCAGTGCGGTCCCAGACCTGGAACGCCACCGGCTGGCCGTAGGGCAGCGCCTCCTCCGGCGGCTCGAAGCCGAGCTCGATCAGCTCGTGCCCGGCCTGCGCCGCGATCAGGCTCGCGGTCTGGGCGAGGTGCGCATCGAGCACCGCGTCGACCTCGCGACTGGTGTCGCGGTAGATCGCCGCGCCCACCGCCCCCCACGTGACGACGAGCGCCGCCAGGAGCCCGGCGACCAGGCGCCGGCGCAGCGAGGCGCTAGCCACCGGCGGCGGCCGCCGGCGGGCGCGGCAGCAGGTAGCCGACGCCGCGCACCGTGCGGATGACCTCGGGCGCGAGCTTGCGGCGCAGGTGGTGGATGTAGACCTCGAGCGTGTTGCTCTCGACGGTGCGGTCCCACTCGTAGAGCCGCGACTCCAGCTGCTCCTTGGTGAGCACGCGCCCGGCGCTCAGCATCAGCGCCTCGAGCACGTCGAACTCGCGCGCCTTGAGCTCGACCGGCTGGCCGCGGAACTCCACGCGCCGGCTCGCGGCATCGAGCGTGAGCTCCCCGACCGTGAAGCGCGCGCTCGCGACCCCGCCGCTCCTGCGCACCAGCGCCCGCAGCCGAGCGGCGAGCTCGGCGACCGCCACCGGTTTCACGACGTAGTCGTCGCCGCCGAGGTCCAGGCCCTCGATGCGCTCATCGAGCGCCTCGTGCGCCGTCAGCACCAGCACCGCGGTGCGATCGCCGCGGGCGCGCAGCCGGCGCAGTACCTCGAGCCCGCCGAGGCGCGGCAGCCCGAGGTCCACCGCGTCGAAGTGCTCGGTCGAGAGCGCCGCGTCCGCGCTCAGGCCGTCGCGCAGCCAGTCGACCGCGAAGCCGAGCTGCCTGAGCCCTGAGCGCAGCCCCTCGCCGAGCGCCTCGTCGTCCTCGATCAGCAGTATCCGCATCCCTCAATCGTCGTCCCGCGCGAGCCCGTGGCGCATCGTGGATTCTGCGGCGGCCCCGGGCGGGGGTGCAGCGGCGCCCTGCGTGAGCGCCCAGCCGACGCCCCCGACCACCGCGGCCGCGAGCACGGCGCCGACCAGCGGCCGGGTCGAGCGAATGGCCTCCTCGGGCCGGCCGCGGCGCCACCCGGTCACCATCGCCCCGATCAGGTTCTCGCGGTGGCGCAGGCTCGCGACCACGGCGCCGGCGACGTGCACCAGCGCGAGCACCACCCAGCCCTCGGCGAGCGCCTCGTGCAGCTCGCCGAGGCCCTCCGGCGCGCCGTCGCGGTAGGCGAGCCAGCCGCTCACCCCGGCTGCGACGCCGAGGCCGAGGAGCGCGAGGATCATCCAGCTGCCGGCCGGCGTGTGGCCGGCCGAGGCCGCGGGCGCCCCGCGCAGGAGGCCCTTGAGGTCCGCCCACACCGCGCGCGGGCCGTGCAGCAGGGCCGTGAGGCGCGCCGGGCGGGTGCCGGCGAGGCCCCACAGCAGCCGGAACGCGAGGAGCCCCAGCACCACGTAGCCGAGACCGGCGTGCAGCGCGCGCCAGCGCTCGGAGTCGGAGGAGAGGTAGGCCGCGGCGACCAGCGCCGCCAGCGACCAGTGGAAGACGCGGACCGGCAGGTCCCAGACGCGGATCTTGTCAGCCATGGGGCACCTCAGCGGGGAAGTTGGACGGAGTCTTCATCGAAGCGCGCCTGCGCGGCCTGCCGGTGGCAGGCCTCGCAGTTGGACGGGGAGCGCACCGCGGGCGTGCGCCAGGAGGCGGCGGGCACCTCGCGGTGCTCGCCGCGGAACCAGGCGGTCGCGCTGATGCGCCGCGGGTCCTCGCCGGGCGAGCCGTGGGCGCGCGGCGCGGCGCCGGCGAGGAGGTGGCGGCGGATCGCGGCGGCGCTGGCGGGGTCCAGGCTCGCATCGACGCCGAAGTGCCGGTCGAGCGAGTCCATGACCGCCTGCCAGCCGCTCGCCGGCAGCAGGCGCGGCGGGTAGGCGAGGTGGCAGCTGCCGCACTCGGCGCTGAAGCGCGCGGCGTCGGTGGGCGCGGGCGGCGCGGCGCTGGCCTCGCAGCCGACCAGCACAAGGAGGTAAGTGAGCGCCGCCGACCAGACGATGCGATCGAAGCGCTTCTGGGGGGATCTCGACATGGTCAGGCCTCCGGGGTCAGCGAATTGAGGTAGGCGATCAGGTCGGCCTTCTCGGCCGGCGTGCACTCGCGGCCGAGCACGTCGCCGCAGTTGCGGTGGAACCACTTCTCGACGCGCGCCGCGTCGGTGAAGCGCGCGGGGTTGGCGACCGGCGCGAGCGGGCGGATCGACTTGCCGGTGACGACGTGACGGCCGTCGGCGCGCGGGTCGCGCGTGTGGCAGCTCGCGCAGCTCCACTCGCGCGGCGCGCGGGTGAAGAACTGCGCGCCGCGCGCGGCCGAGGGCGAGGCCGCGGGGTCCGCGCGGCGCGCCTGCGCGGCGTAGCCGGCGAGGAGCTCGCCCGGGGTGGCGGCGAGGGCGGGCAGGGCGGCCAGCGCGGTGAGCGCGGCGGCGAG
>JAFEDP010000410.1 GCA_018241545.1 Pseudomonadota bacterium | reverse complement strand
CTGCTCCTCGCCGGCGGCCTCGGCGCGGCCGCGCTCGCCCGCCGCCGCCCCGGTACCGCGGCGCGGCTCGTGGCCGCGACCGGGTTCGCGATGGCGCTGGCGCTGTTCGCGGGCGGCGCGACGGCGATCGCGCAACGCTACTCCGTCAAGCCGCTGCTGGCCGCCGCCGGCCCGCTCGCGCCGGGCGCGCCGCTCTACACGGTCGACACCTTCGACTGGACGCTGCCGTTCTACGCGCAGCGCCTGGTCGACCCGGTCGCCTACCGCGGCGAGCTCGACTACGGGCTCGGGCTCGCGCCGGCGCGGGGGATCGCCTCGCTCGAGGAGTTCCGCGCCCGCTGGGAGGCCGGCGGTCAGGCCTATGCCCTGATCCCGCACGCCACCGCCGCGCGCCTGCGCGCCGCCGGCGCGGAGATGCACGTGCTGGCCCAGGACTTCGACAACGTGTTCGTCAGCCGCCGGTGACCGCCATGACCGACTTCCTCCCGTTCACGCGCCCGACGCTCGATGAGGCCACGATCGCCGAGGTCGTGGCCGTGCTGCGCTCCGGCTGGATCACCTCCGGCCCGAAGGTCGCCGAGCTCGAGCGCGCGCTCGCCGCCTACCTCGGCGGCGGCCGCCAGGTGCGCGTGATGACCTCGGCCACCGGCGGCATGGAGATGGCGCTCAAGGCCGCGGGCATCGGCCGCGGCGACGAGGTCGTCGTGCCGGCGATGAGCTTCGCGGCCTCGGCCAACGTCGTGGTGCGGGTCGGCGCGCGGCCGGTGTTCGTCGACGTCGAGCTGCGCTCGCGCAACGCGAGCGCCGCGTCGTTCGAGGCGGCCCTCACGCCGCGCACGCGGGCGCTGATGCCGGTGCACTTCTCCGGGCTCGCGGTCGACATGGACCCGGTCAACGCGCTCGCCGCGGCGCGCGGGCTGCGCGTGATCGAGGACGCCGCCCATGCCATCGGCACCCGCTACCGCGGCCGACTGATCGGCAGCTTCGGCGACATCGTCTCGTTCAGCTTCCACGCCAACAAGAACATGACCACGGTCGAGGGCGGCGCGCTCAGCTTCGCGGACCCCGCGCTCGCGCTGCCGCTCGACCGCGAGCGCTTCCACGGCATCACCAAGGACGCCGCCGGCAACGTCGACGTCTTCGACGCGGGCGGCAAGTACAACCTGACCGACGTCGCGGCGGCCGTGGGCATCGGCCAGCTGCGCCGGCTGGAGGAGTTCAACGCCCGGCGCCGCGCGCTGGCGGCCCGCTACCACGAGCGCCTCGCGCCGCGGCTCGACCCGGACCAGCTGCCGCCGGCCGGCGACGACGGCCACGCCTGGCACATGTACGCGGTGCTGGTGCCGTTCGCCCGGCTCGGCACCACCCGGGACGGGTTCGTGGCGGCGATGCGCGCGCGCGGCATCGGGCTCGGGGTCCACTACCCCTCGATACCGGGCCTCACCTACTATCGGCAGCTGGGGTGGGATCCGGAGGCGTTCCCGAACGCGGCCCGGATCGGCGCCGAAACGGTCACGCTGCCGCTGTTCCCGGCCATGGCGGACGGCGACGTGGACCGCGTCTGCGACGCCCTGCTCGAGCTCATGCAGCGCTGAAGGCACGCCCGTGAACGATACCGCCCCGGTCCTGTCGGTCGTGATCCCGGTCTTCAACGAGGAGGACGTGCTGCCGACGCTGTTCGAGCGCCTGTACCCGGCGCTCGACGCGCTCGGGCGCGCCTACGAGGTGCTGTTCATCAACGACGGCAGCCGCGACCGCTCGGTGGAGCTCCTGGCCGAGCAGTTCCGGCGCCGGCCGGCCGAGACGCGCGTGATCCTGCTGCAGGTCAACTTCGGCCAGCACGCGGCGATCCTGGCGGGCTTCGCGCGCGCGCGCGGCCGCTACATCGTGACGCTCGACGCCGACCTGCAGAACCCGCCCGAGGAGGTCGGCAAGCTGCTCGCCGAGCTCGAGGCCGGCCACGACTACGTCGGGACGTGGCGCGCCAACCGCCAGGACCTGTGGTGGCGGCGGATCGCCTCGCAGCTCGTCAACCTGATCCGCGAGCGCATGACGCCGATCCGCATGACCGACCACGGCTGCATGCTGCGCGGCTACGCGCGGCCGGTCATCGACGCCATCAACGCGACGCGCGAGAACATCACCTTCATCCCGGCGCTCGCCTCGCTGTACGCCGCCAACCCGACCGAGATCGAGGTCAAGCACGACGAGCGCGCCGCCGGCGCCTCGAAGTACTCGCTGTACCGGCTGATCCGGCTGACCTTCGACCTGATGACGGGCTTCTCGACGGTGCCGCTGCAGGCGTTCTCGCTGGCCGGGCTGTGCCTGTCGCTGCTGTCGGGCGCGCTGGTCGTGTACCTGCTCGGCCGGCGCCTGGTCCTCGGACCCGAGGTCGACGGCGTGTTCACGCTGTTCGCGATCGTGTTCTTCTTCCTCGGCATCGCCCTGTTCGGCATCGGCCTGCTGGGCGAGTACATCGGGCGCATCTACGTGCAGGTGCGCCAGCGGCCGCGCTACATCGTCGGCGCGGTGCTCGAGCAGGCGCCGCACCTGCCGGCCGCCGGTTCCGACGCGGTGGAGCGCCGCGCGCCGTGAGCGCCGCCGCCACATCGGTGGTGTTCGCCTACTCCGAGGTCGGCGCGCGCTGCCTCGGCGCGCTGTTCGAGGCGGGCGTCGACGTGCGCCTGGTCGTGACCCACGAGGACGACCCCAACGAGCAGCGCTGGTTCGCGAGCGTCGCGGAGGTGGCGCGCGGCGCCGGCTGCCCGGTGCTGACCCCGGCCGACCCGGGCGAGCCGGCGCTCGCGGCACGCATCGCCGCGCTTGCGCCCGACTTCCTGTTCTCGTTCTACTACCGGCGCATGCTGCCGGCGCCGCTGCTCGCGCTCGCGCGCCGCGGCGCCCTCAACATGCACGGCTCGCTGCTGCCGCGCTACCGCGGCCGCGCGCCGGTGAACTGGGCGGTGCTCAACGGCGAGACCGAGACCGGGGCCAGCCTGCACTACATGACCGACAAGCCCGACGCCGGCGCGCTCGTCGACCAGGAGCGGGTGCCCATCGGGCCGGACGACACCGCCTTCGAGGTGGCCGGCAGGGTCGCGGACGCGGCC
>JAFEDP010000040.1 GCA_018241545.1 Pseudomonadota bacterium | reverse complement strand
TGCACGTGCCGGCGGGGCTCGCGCGCGCGATCGTGCGCCGCTCGGCACCCGCGACCTTCACGCAGCACGCCCGCAATCCGGAACGCAGCGTCGAGATCGGCGGCCCGCACACCGTGTTCGCGCCCGCCTACGGCTCGCCGTTCGTCACCGACCTCGCGCGCGGCCGGCGCTACGGGACGCTCGAGGACTTCCACAACTTCGTCAAGCTCGCCTACCGCGCCCCGTGGCTGCACCACTCCGGCGGCACCGTGTGCGAGCCCGTGGACGTGCCCGTGAGCCAGCGCCACCTCGACATGGTGTACGCGCACATCCGCTACTCCGACAAGCCGTTCATGGGCTCGGTCACGACCGCCGAGCGCGCCAGCGACTCGATCGAGCTGTGCCGGATCCTGTACGGCGCGGATTTCGTCGACGGGCACTGCGTGATCCTCGGCAACGTCAACGTCAACTCGCCGCTGGTGCTCGACGGCGAGGCCAGCCGCGTGATCCGCACCTACGCGCGCGCCAACCAGGCGCCGGTGTGCGTGCCGTTCATCCTCGGCGGGGCGATGGGCCCGGTGACGACCGCCGGTGCGCTCGCGCAGTGCTTCGCCGAGGCGACGTTCTGCGTCGCGCTCGGCCAGCTCGAGCGGCCGGGGTCGCCGGCGATCCTCGGCAACTTCCTGTCGTCGATGTCGCTGAGGAGCGGCGCGCCGACCTTCGGCACGCCCGAGCCCGCGCTCGCCTACTTCGCGATCGGCCAGCTCGCGCGCCGGCTCGGCGTGCCGCTGCGCTGCGGCGGCAACCTGTGCGCCTCGAAGGCGCCCGACGCGCAGGCGGCCGCCGAGAGCGCCAACTCGCTGTGGCCAGCGTTCCTCGGCGGCGCGAACTTCGTGCTGCACGCGGCCGGGTGGCTCGAGGCGGGGCTCGCGATGTCCTACGAGAAGTTCGTGCTGGACGTCGACCAGCTGGGCGCGTTCCACACGCTCGGCCGCGGGCTCGATCTCGACGCCAACGGGTTCGCGCTCGAGGCGTTCCGCGAGGTCGGCCCCGGGCGGCACTACCTGGGCTCGGCGCACACGCTCGCGAACTACCAGACCGCGTTCTACGACTACGAGCTCGCCGACAACACGCCGTACGAGCAGTGGAGCCGCGAGGGCGCGCTCGAGGCGGCGGCGCGCGCGCATCGCCGCTGGCAGGCGGAGCTCGCCGCCTACGTCGCGCCGCCGCTCGAGGCGGCGACCGACGAGGCGCTTAGGGACTACATCGAGCGCCGGCGGCGCTCGCTGCCCGACGCGCTCGCCTAGCGCTCAGGCGCGCTTGCCGGCGAGGTCGACGACCTTCGGCGCCGGCGCGCCGCCCGGCTTCATCGCCGAGCGCGCGAGGCGCACCGGGTAGCGCGCGCGGATCGCCGCGTCGACGTCCTCGGCGACGTGGGCCGGGTAGTGGCTCGTCAGGATCTCGCGCACCTTCTTGGCGGCGCGGGCGATCACGTCGGTCGAGCCCTGCTCGGCCCACTCGGTCGGGCTCTTGCGGTCGCCGACCGCCGGGTACAGGTACTCGGTCTGCATCAGCTGCAGCGTCTGGTCCGAGCCGAGGAAGTGGCCCGGGCCGTTGAGGCAGACGTCCTTGATGGTCTCGAACGACAGGCGCTCCTCGTTGACCTCGATGCCGCGGATGGTGCGCTGGGTCATGCCGATGATGTCGTTGTCGATCACCAGGCTCTCGAGCGAGTAGCCGAGCAGGCTCGCGTGCATGCCGGCCGACTCGTAGATCAGGTTGGCCCCGGCGTTGCCGACGAGCGCGTGGTTGAGCGCCTTCTCGGCGCCCGACTGGCCGTCGGCGACCTTGGAGTCGGTCATGCCGGAGGCCGTGCCACCGGTCAGGTCGTAGAAGTGCGCCATCTGCCCGGCCGCAGCCGACAGCAGCGCCTGCTCGGGGCTCCCGCCGGACATCGCGCCGGTCCTGAGGTCCGACACGAAGCACCAGGTGCCGAAGATCGCCGGATGACCCGGCCGGATGGCGTTGACGTAGACGAGGCCGGCGAGGCACTCGGCGACCTCCTGGGCGAGTGCGCCGGCGAGCGCCGCCGGGGCGGTGGCGCCGGCCTGGCCCGCTGACAGCAGCAGCACCGGCATCCCGCCGCGCACCGCCACCTCGAGGCAGCGGCAGGCGTCGGTCGCGAACTTCATCGGCGGCACGACGAAGCAGTTCGACTGGCTGACGAAGGGCCGTTCGCGCCACTTGTCCTCGCCGCCGGCGATGGCGTGCAGCATCTCGAGCGAGGCGACGAGGTGCTCGGGCTGGGTCCAGCTGCTGCCCACGTGCTTGGTGGTGCTCGACACCGACGCGTAGCAGGTGTTGAAGTCCATCTCGTACGGGTCGGGGATGTCGCGCGGCACCACGGCGCGCTGGAAGAAGTGGATGTGCTCCATGACATCGACGATCCGGCCGATGTCGTACAGGTCCTGGATCGTCGACTCGCGGTAGCTGCCGTCCGGGCCGACCACGTTGACCGCGGCACCGGCGGTGCCGAAGTAGGTGCGCTTGCCCCAGGGCTCGAGGTCATGGCGCGGGTTCTGGGCATGCAGCACGAAGCGCCGCGCGGCCTTGGCGAGCATGTCCTCGACGAGCGACGCCGGGAACAGCAGGCGGCCGTGCTCGCTCAGCGTGCAGCCGGCCTGGGTCAGGATCTCGACGCCGGAGGGCGGGGCATCCGCGAGTCCGACCTCGGCGAGGAGCCGCAGGGCCGTGCGGTGGATCGCCGCGATGTCGGCGTCGCTGAGCGGCCGGTAGCGCCCGCTCTCCATGCCGGGCCACGCCGGCCGCAGGTTGTCCGGAAGCGGACCCGCCCGCAGCGCCCGCCTCGCCTCGCGCCCGGATCGCCGGGCCTTGTTCTGACACTCGCTCACGCTTCTCTCCCGTGCTGGTGCGCCCTGCGGGACCGGCGGGTCCCGCCGGCCTTGGCGCCGCGCCGTAGCGCGCGTCGACGCCGTCGGCCGGTGCCGCGACGGAGCCTCGCATGGCAACCGCCCAAGCGCAGGCGAGATTTTCTACCAATGGGAAAAATTTGGCAGGCGGCGGCTCCGGTGCCGCGCCCGGCCTGACGGCCCCGGAGGCTGCCCCCGGCCGCCGTCATTTTGCAATGCACTATATATAGAGAGTGTCGCGGACAGGCTTCCGCAGGTCGCCCCAATGTCTTTTTTCGATGGCGGCGATGCCTATTCTCGGCTTGGAGGCGTGCGCCAACTGTGGAAGTCTCGCACCGACCTTCCGGGTCCCGCTCGACCATCGGTCGGGCCAGGGGCCACGGTGACGGGGGCGACGGGATATTGTTGTTTGCACGCTACTTTCGCGGTTCCGCCGCGATGCGGTACTTTTAGGCGCGCGACAGGGGAAATCGGCCAAAGATTTTTCTACCGTTCGCTCCAAAGAAAGTGATTTGCGGAGACGCAACTTTTCAGCACACTCCGGTTGATCGGTCTTTCAAGCGATTGAGCAGCCATTCAATTGGCGCCGAGAGATCGACAGGGGCTCTTTTATCCACGTGGGGGACCGCAGCTTGAACACGAACCGAAAGCTCTCGTACGCGATCATGGCCGTCCTGAGCGCGCAGGCGGGTGCAGCCATCGCCGCGGAGGCCACCAGCTCCGCGTCCGGTGAAATTGCCGACATCGTCGTGACCGCGCAGCGCCGGTCGGAAAGCATCCAGAACGTTCCGATCACGATCCAGGCGCTCACCAGCGAGACGCTGTCTCAGCTCAGCGTCACCACGTTCGACGACATGGCGAAGTACCTGCCCAACGTCGCGCTGTCCACGAACGGCCCGGCGCAGGGCAACATCTTCATGCGCGGCCTCGCGCTCGGCTCCGCCGGAACGCAGTCGTCCGGCACGATCGGTCTGTACCCCAACGTCGCCGTGTACCTCGACGAGCAGTCGGGCCAGCTGCCGTCGCGCAACCTCGACATCTACGCCGCCGACCTCGAGCGCATCGAGGTGCTGGAAGGCCCGCAGGGCACGCTGTTCGGCGGCGGCGCCCAGGCGGGCGTGGTGCGCTACATCACCAACAAGCCCAAGCTCAACAAGTTCGAGGGCAGCGCCGAGGCGATGTACGGCACGACCGCGCACGGCGACCCGAACTCGGGCTTCACGGCGGTCCTCAACCTGCCGCTCGTCACCGACCACCTCGCGATCCGCGCGGTGCTCTACAACGAGGACCGCGGCGGTTACATCAACAACGTGCCATCGACGTTCACGCGCCGCAACACCGACCTCGGCATCTACTACGCCAACTTCCCGGCCGTGAACGGGGCGTGCCCGGATGGCCTGACGAACAACGGCTCCTGCGTGCCGACCGGCAGCCCGGTGGCGAACAACTACGCGATCGCCAAGAACGCCATCAACCCGGTGACCTACCAGGGCGGGCGCCTCTCGGCGCTGTGGCAGATCAACGACGACTGGAACGTGCTGCTCTCGCAGACGTACCAGGACATCCACGCGGACGGCGTCTTCTACCAGATGCCGAGGGGCTCGGAGAATCAGCCGCTGAACAACCTCGAGGTCACGCTGTTCGCGCCGTCCTACAACACGGACAAGTTCTCGAACACGTCGCTGACCATCAACGGCAAGATCGGGCCGCTGCAGGCGGTGTACGCCGGCGGCTACCTGGTCCGCAACGTCGACCAGGTGCAGGACTACACGAACTACGCGCGCGGCGTGTACGCCGACTACTACCAGTGCTATGGCCCGGGCTCGGGCATCTACAGCGCGGCCGGCAACTACGCGATCTACGGCGGCGGCGACCGGACCATCACGTCGTCGCACTGCAATTCGCCGGTCTCGACGTGGCGCGAGCAGGAGCGCAACACGCACCAGTCGCACGAGTTCCGCGTGAGTGCACCGAACGAATGGCCGCTGCGCTTCGTGGCCGGCGCGTTCTACGAGGACCTCAAGATCTATGACCAGACCGACTGGGCGTACAAGTCGCTCCCGAACTGCACCGGCCCGGTGCCGGCGGGCGGCGTGTACCTCGGCACCGGCTGCATGGGCAACATCGCCCCGCTGCCGGGCGTGACGACCAACAACCCGAACACCCGCAACGACACGGTCGGCTTCTTCGAGGACACGACCAAGGGGTACACGCAGTTCGCGCTGTTCGGATCGGTGGACTACGACATCATCCCGAAGGTGCTGACGATCACTGGCGGCATCCGGCACTACGACTACAAGCTCGACCAGAAGGGCTGGGTCGGCACCTCGTTCGGCTGCTTCGAGGCCCCGTCGCCGTGCTACGGCTATGGCCACAACATGGACGCCGAGAAGCTCAATGCGACCTACACCGGCAATACCTCGCGCGGCAACCTGACCTGGCACATCACGCCGGATGCGATGGTGTACTACACGTTCTCGCAGGGCTACCGTCCGGGTGGCTTCAACCGCACCTCGGGCTACGCGCTGCCGTACGCGGTGCTCGACGCCGGGACCGGCACGTACTCGAAGGGCGCGCCGCAGTACCAGAAGCCGCTGACGTTCAGCCCGGACAAGCTGACCAACAACGAGGTCGGCTTCAAGACCGAGCTGCTCAACCACCGGCTGCAGATCAACGGCTCGGTGTACAAGGAGGACTGGAAGAACGTGCAGACGGGCCTGTTCAACCCCGGCGTGCTCGGCAACCTGACGCTCGCGGTCAACGGCGCCGACTACGAGGTGAAGGGCGCGGAGCTGCAGGTGACGGCGCGGCCGACCAAGGAGCTGTCGGTCATCGGCTCGATCTCCTACAACGACGCCAAGCAGACGGCATCGCCCTGCCTGCGAAACAACATCGCCGGCGACCCGAACATCGGCGAATGCATCAACTACTACTACAGCAACGTCACCAAGTCCCAGAAGCAGGTCATTAACGCACTGGGCACTCCGGGCACGCCGACGGCGTACTCGCCGAAGGTCCAGGCGAACCTCCGCGCACGCTACGACTGGACGGTCAACGACTACAACTGGTTCGGCCAGGTGGGCGCGATCTACGTCGGCGAGATGTACAACAACACGAACACCGACCCGTCGGTCAACGGCGACAACCCGGCGGCGATCCAGTACATCAACACGACGCTGTTCCGCTTCCGCCAGCCGGCCTACACGACCTACGACGCCTCGTTCGGCGTCGCCAAGGACGCGTGGTCGGTGATGCTGTTCGGCCAGAACCTCGGCAACTCCGACGCCTCGACCTTCACGTCGACCGCCCAGTTCATCGAGACTCAGGTCCCGGTGCGACCGCGCGTGCTCGGCGTTCGCGTCGGCATGAAGTTCTGATCGGTCCCGCCCGGCCGGGTGATCCCCGGCCGATCGCGGTAGAATCTGGGGCGGGCAGCGATGCCCGCCCTTTTTCTTTTCCGGATCCCCATGGCCGCCGAGCCCGCCGCCACTGCGTCGTCCGTCGAATCCGAGGTGCTGCGGATCCGATCGATCATGGAACAGGGGCAGTTCGGCGAGGCGCTCGTGGCCGCGGACGCGCTGCACGAGCGAGTGCCGCAGAACCGCGACGTCAACTACATGCGCGCGGTCTGCCTGCGCTACCTGCAGCGGGTACCGGAGGCGCTCGCCGTCCTCGACGAGCTCGAGGGCACGCATCCCGGGTTCAGCCGCCTCTATCAGGAGCGCGGCCACTGCCACGTCGCGCTGCGCGATGCCGCCAAGGCCATCGACGCCTACCAGCGCGCCGTCAACCGCAACCCGTCGCTGACCGCGAGCTGGGCAAAGCTGCAGACGCTCTACCGGATGGTCGGCCAGCCCCAGAACGCCGCGACCGCCGCCGCGCACGTCGAGATGGCCACGAAGCTCGCGCCGGCGGTCCTGACCGCGACCGGACTGCTGTGCGACGGCGACATCGCCGAGGCGGAGCGGCTGATCCGGCCGTACCTCCTGAAGCACCCGGTCGACGTCGAGGCGATGCGCCTGCTCGCCCGGATCGCGCTCGAGCGCGACGTCGTGCACGATGCCGACCTGCTGCTCGAGGCCGTGCTGGAACTCGCCCCGGACTACCGGGCGGCGCGCTATGACTACGTGCGCGCGCTGATGCGCCGCCACAAGTACGGCCCGGCGCTCAAGCAGATCGAAATGCTGCTGGAGGCGGAGCCGGCGAACCGCGTCTACCGCACCACCCAGGCCACGGTCTTCGTCGGCACCGGCGACCACGAGCGCGCGCTCGGGCTCTACCGCGAGCTGCTCAAGGATGCGCCGCGGCAGGCCGACCTGCACCTGTCGGTGGCACACACCCTCAAGACGCTCGGCCGGCGCGACGAGGCGATCGAGGCGTACCACCAGGCGGCCGCCGCACGCCCCGACTTCGGCGACGCGTACTGGAGCCTGGCCAACCTCAAGACCTACCGTTTCACGGACGCCGAACTCGACGCGATGCGCACGCACGAGGCGGCGCCGGGCACGCGACTCGACGATCGCTACCACCTGTGCTTCGCGCTCGGCAAGGCGCTCGAAGATCGCGGCGAGTACGAGGCCTCGTTCGGCTACTACGAGCGCGGCAACGCGCTCAAGAAGTCGGAATCCGAGTACTCGGCCGAGTTCGTGGAGCGCAACACGGCACAACAGAAGGTTGTCTGCACAGCCGAGTTCTTCGCCGCGCGCCGCAGCCACGGTTGCCCGGCCCCCGATCCGATCTTCATCGTCGGCCTGCCGCGCTCGGGCTCGACGCTGCTCGAGCAGATCCTCGCCTCGCACTCGCAGGTCGAGGGCACGATGGAGCTGTCGGAGATCGCGACCTATACGGTCGACCTCGAAGGGCAGAACCGCGACGCGGCCAATCGCCGCTACCCGGCCGTGCTCGCGGAGCTGTCCCCCGAGGAGTGCGCCCGCTACGGCGAGCGCTACCTGGCCGATACCCGCGTCTACCGCGGCAGCAAGCCGTTCTTCATCGACAAGATGCCGAACAACTTCCGCCACATCGGCTTCATCCACCTGATCCTGCCGAACGCCAAGATCATCGACGCGCGCCGCGAGCCGATGGCCTGCTGCTTCTCGAACTTCAAGCAGCTGTTCGCGTCGGGCCAGGAGTTCACCTACTCGCTCGAGGACATCGCGCGCTATTACCGCTCCTACGTCGAGCTGATGGAGCACTGGGACGCGGTGCTGCCGGGTCGGGTGCTGCGCGTGCAGCACGAGGCGGTCGTCGACGACCTCGAGGGCAGCGTGCGCCGGATCCTCGACCACTGCGGGCTGCCGTTCGAGCCGGCCTGCCTCGAGTTCTACAAGACCGAGCGCAGCGTGCGCACCGCGAGCTCCGAGCAGGTACGCCAGCCCATCTTCCGCGAGGGCCTCGACCAGTGGCGCAACTTCGAGCCGTGGCTCGGGGAGCTCAAGCGCCTGCTCGGGCCGCTCGCCGGCCCGTGAGCAGCGAGTCGCGCCGGCCACCCCCGCGCGACCGCGGCCGGAGCGGCCGCTCGATGGGCCCGGCGCTCGAGCCATTGGCGCGCCTCAGCGTGCCGTGGGCGCCGCTCGAGGTGCTGGACGCCGACCAGGTCGAGCGCATCCTCGGCGCGGCCTTCCGGATCCTCGAGGAGGCCGGCCTCGAGATCCGTGCGGCCGGGGCCCGTGCACTGTACCGCGCCGCCGGCGCGCTGGTCGACGAGCCCACGCAGATCGTGCGCCTCGGGCGCGACCTCGTCGAGGCGCAACTCGCGCACGCGCCGGAGCGCTTCGTGCTGCACGCGCGCAACCCGGCCCGCGACCTGCACGTCGGCGGCAACGTGGTCAACTTCGGCCCGGTCAACGGCGCACCGAACGTCAGCGACCTCGACGGCGGGCGGCGCTTCGGCGACCTCGCGTCCTTCCGCGACCTCTTGAAGCTCACGCACCGGCTCGGGGTGCTGCACTGGCAGGGCGGCATGGTGCTGGAGCCGGTCGACGTGCCGGTGCCGCTGCGCCACCTCGCCGCCTACCGCGCCCACGTGGAGTGCTCGGACGTGGTCTGGGCAGCGCGCGGCGTGGGCGGCGTGCAGGCGGCCGACGCGCTCGCGATGTCGGCGCTCGAGCACGGCTGCAGCATCGAGGCGCTCGCGACGCGCCCGACGCTCATGACCGTCACCAACGTCAATTCGCCGCGGCGCGTCGACGAGGAGATCCTCGACAACATCCTGACGATGGCGCGCCACGGGCAGTGCGTCGTGATCACGCCGTTCACGCTGATGGGGGCGATGGCGCCCGTGACGCTCGCCGGCGCGCTCGCGCTGCAGACGGCCGAGGCGCTCGCGATCGTAGCCCTGTGCCAGCTGGCGCGCCGCGGCACGCCCTGCGTACTGGGCAGCTTCACCTCGAACGTCGACATGCGCACCGGCTCGCCCGCCTTCGGCACGCCCGAGTACGCCCAGGCGACGATCGCGAGCGCGCAGATCGGCCGGCGCCTGCGCCTGCCGGTCCGCACCAGTGCGGTCAACGCATCCCCGGCGGTCGACGCCCAATCGACCTACGAGACCGCGCTGTCGCTGCAGGCGGCGATCCTGTCGCACAGCCACCTGATCAACCACGCCGCCGGCTGGCTCGAGGGCGGGCTGACCGCCTCGATGGAAAAGGTGGTCGTCGACGCGCAGCTGCTGCGCGACTGGGCGGCCCTGCTGCGGCCGGTCCCGGTCGGCGACGAGGAGCTCGCCGTCGAGGCCATCAAGGCGGTGCCGCCCGGCGGACACTTCTTCGGCACGCCGCACACGCTGGCGCGCTACGAGACCGCCTTCCACCGCCCGCTGCTCTCGGACTGGTCGAACTACGAGAACTGGCGCGATGCCGGCGCCCGCGACGCGACCCAGCGCGCGCGCGACCTGTGGCGCAGGCTCCTCGGCGAGTACCAGGCCCCGGCGCTCGACCCGGCGGTGCGCGAGGCGCTCGCGGACTACGAGGCGCGGCGCAGCCGCGAGCTGCTCGCCTCGTGACGCGCCTCGTCATGAACGCGCGCATGTACGCGGTCACGCCCGAGGTCGAGGCGGCGTGGCGCGAGCTGCTTGTGCGCGTCACCGCCGAGGCCGGCGTCGAGCTCGACTACCTGCCCTATCCGGCGCCGCAGCCGCTCGAGCACCTGTGGGGCCGGCCCGACCTCGGCTGCGTGCTGATGTGCGGCTACCCGATCGCGCTCGGGCTCGCACCGGTCGTGCCGATCGCAGCGCCCGTGCCGGCCGCTCCGTGGGCGGGCGGGCGCCCCGTCTACCGCTCGGACCTGATCGTGCGGGCCGACGCCCCGTACCGGCGGCTCGAGGACACGTTCGGCGGGCGCGCCGGCTGGACGGTCGCGCACTCGCACTCGGGCTTCAATGCGTTCCGCCACCACCTGCTCCGCCATCGCTCGGCCGCCACCCCGCGGCTCTACCGCGAGGTCGCGCGCGAGCTCGTGACCGCGCGCGCCGTGCTGGATGCGGTCCGCGAGGGCCGCATCGACGTCGGGCCCCTCGACGCCTACTGGCACCTGCTGATCGCGCGCCACCGTCCCGACCTCACCGCCGGCGTGCGCGTGCTCGAGTCGACCGAGGTGGCGCCGATCCCGGCGTTCGTCGCGGCGGCGGGCGTGCCGGCGGCCACGGTCGCGGCGCTGCAGCGTGCGTTCACGGCGGCCGCGCAGCGGCCCTGGTTCGCTGACCTGAAGGAGGCGCTGCTGCTCGAGGGCTTCGCGGCGGTCGGCCGGGCGGACTTCGCAACGACGCTCGCATGGGACGCGGCCGCGCGCGCGGCCGGCTACGCGGAGCCGGCCTGAGCCGCGCCCGCGCCGCGCGTGCGCGGCACCCCGCCGGTCGGGTGCACCGGCGCATCGTGCGGACGCAGCAGGAAACGCGCAGCGAGGTCGAGGTAGCTGCGGTAGACGAGGCCGCCGTTGGCCGCGATCAGGCGCTCGCGCAGCACCCGGTAGCGCGCCTGGTACTGGTACCAGGGCATCAGCGGCTCCTCGTGGTGCAGCGAATGCAGGCTGTTCCACAGGTACAGCGGCCCGAGGAACCACGAGCGCTCGACGATCGCCGTGCGCTCGCGCATCGGCCCGCGGGCGCGGTGCTCGGCGAAGGAGCGGATCCCGAGGATCGCGTTGCCGGGCACGACCATCGCGAGCACGTAGATCCACAGCGGCATGCCGCAGACGAGCTTGAGCCACAGCACCACCGGCACGCACCACGCCAGGTGCTCGGCCCAGTAGGCGCGCGCGCGCGGGTCGTTGCGCAGCACCGAGCGCCACTCGGCGCGCAGGAAGCGCGGGATGCGCCAGAACGGCCCGATCAGCACGCGCCCGGCCAGGGTCAGCTGCGCGCGCACGAGGCGCTGCCCGACCGGCCCGAGACGGCCCCAGTCCGCCGGGTCCCAGTAGTTCGACTCCGGGTCGTCGTGCGGGTCGGTCAGGCGGTCGTTGATATGGTGGATCAGGTGCAGGTCGTGGTAGCGGCGGTACGGCAGCCACAGCGACAGCGGCACGATGCCGAGCAGCGAGTTGACGGCGCGCCAGCGCGTCGGGTGGCCGTGCAGGATCTCGTGCTGCAGCGAGCTGTGCAGCACCAGCACCAGCGCCACGAGCGGCGCGAGCAGCCACAGCGGCCAGAGGCCGTACGTCAGGGTCAGGAACAGCCAGCCGCCGTAGGTGGCGCCGATCAGCAGCAGCGTCGGCAGCTCCACGGCCGGCAGCCCCGGCGCACGGCCCGGGGTCGGCGCCTCGCGGCGGCGGAAGTCGGCTGGGCTCGACACGGCGTTCCCCCGGGGAAATCAGGCCCCGGCATTGTAGCCAATCGCCCCCGGGGCCGCCCGCCGCGGGCGGGCCGCTCAGGCCACGCGCACGGCCTTGAGCAGCCGCCGCTCCGCGGCGGCCATCGCGTCGTAGAGCAGCACCGCCATGAGTCCCGTGACGAGGCCGCCCTGCAGGATGAACGCCGTGTTGTTCGAGAGGAGTCCCGCGATGATGACCTCGCCCAGGCCCTTGGCGGCGACCGTCGAGCCGAGCGTGGCGGTGCCGATGTTGACCACCAGCGACAGGCGGATGCCCTCGAGGATCAGCGGCAGCGCGAGCGGCAGCTCGACCGCGAGCAGACGCTGGCGCGCGCCGAGGCCCATGCCGTCCGCGGCCTCGCGCACGGCGGGCGGGCACGACTCGAGCCCGGCGATCGTGTTCTCGAACACCGGCAAGAGGCCGTAGGCGAAGAGCGCGATCAGCGTCGGCCACTCCCCGAAGCCGACCAGCGGCACCGCGATCGCGAGCACCGCGACCGGCGGGAAGGTCTGGCCGACGTTGACGAGCGTGCGCGACAGCGGCAGGAACTCCGCCCCGCTCTCGCGCGTCACGAAGATGCCCAGCGTCACCGCGACCACGGCGCTCGCGGCGGTGGCCGCGAACACGGTCGCGAGGTGTGCGAGCGCGAGCCCGAGCAGGCTGCCCTGGTCATAGATCGGCGGGGCGCCGTACTCCGTCAGCGGCGCGAACAGCGGCGCGAAGCGCTGCGGCACGGCGAGGAACGCCGCCAGGAGGCCGAGGCCCGCGAGCCGCAGGGCCCAGGCAGCCACGCGCATCAGCCGGCCCGCCCGCGCGCCAGGATGGCGGCGAGCGTCAGCCGGCCCGCGGGCCGGCCGTCGGCCACCACGGTCGCGGCCTCGGCGCCGCGCCAGATGAGCTCGGCCAGCACGTCGCGCAGCGAGGCGCTCGCCGGCACCGTCGGGCCGTCGCCGGCCCCGGGCTCGGCCGCCTCGCCGGCGCTGACGAGCGACAGCAGCTTGAGCGACCGGTCGGCGGTGCCGGCGAGGCGCGCCACGAAGGGGTCGGCCGGCGCACGCAGCAGCGCCGCCGGGCGGTCGTACTGCAGCAGCCGCCCGTCGCGCATCACCGCGACCCGGTCGGCGAGCCGGAACGCCTCGTCCATGTCGTGCGTCACGAGCACGACGGTCGTGCCGAAGCGGCGCTGGATCGCCAGCAGGTCCTCCTGCGCCTTGTCGCGGATGATCGGATCGAGCGCGCCGAAGGGCTCGTCCATCAGGAGCACCGCGGGCTCGGCCGCCAGCGCCCGCGCGACGCCGACGCGCTGCTGCTGGCCGCCCGAGAGCTCGTGCGGGTACTGGCCGCGGAAGGCGCCGGGGTCGAGCTGGAACAGGCTCAGCAGCTCGTCCACGCGCCGTTCGATCCGCGGCATGTCCCAGCCGAGCAGCCGCGGCACGGTGGCGATGTTCTCGGCGACGGTGCGGTGCGGGAACAGCCCGTGGCCCTGGATCGCGTAGCCGATCCGCCGCCGTAGCAGGTGCGCCGGGGTCGCGCGCGTGTCGCGGCCGTCGATCCGCACCGCGCCGGCGCTCGGCTCCACCAGCCGGTTGATCATGCGCAGCAGCGTCGACTTGCCGGAGCCGGACGTGCCGACGACCACCGCGACCGTGCCGCGCGCGACGGTGAGCGACACGCCGTCGACGACCGTCGTCGCGCCGTAGCGCTTGCTCAGGGACTCGATCTCGATCATGGCGGGATCCTGCGCAGCGACTCGACCAGCGCGTCCAGCAGCACCGCGAAGCAGAACGCGAGCGCCACCGTCGGGAGGGCGCCGAGCAGCACCAGGTCGATCGCCGTCTGGCCGACGCCCTGGAACACGTAGGTGCCGAGCCCGCCGCCGCCGATCAGTGCCGCGATCGTGGCGAGGCCGGTGTTCTGCACCAGCACGATCCGAAGCCCGGTGACGATCACCGGCACGGCGAGCGGCAGCTCGATGCGCCACAGGAGCTGCGCGGGCGTGAGGCCCATGCCGCGCCCCGCCTCGACCACCGGCGCCGGCACCCGTCCGAGGCCGGCGACCGCGTTGGCGACGACGGGCAGCAGCGCGTACAGGAAGAGCGCGATCGCGGCCGGCGCCGGACCGATGCCCGTGATGCCGAGCTCCCCCGCGCGCGGCCACGCCGCCGACAGCGCGGCGAGCGGTACCATCAGGATGCCGAACAGCGCGATCGACGGGATCGTCTGCACGAGGTTCAGCAGCGATAGCACGGCGCCACGCAGCGCCGCGACGCGGTGGCACAGGATCGCGAGCGGCAGCCCCGCGAGCGCCGCGGCCAGCGTCGAGCCGAGCGCCAGCGCCACGTGCCGGCGCACCTCGCGCCCGAAGCTGTCGGCATTGACCGCGTACTCGCGCAGGATCGACAGCCGGTCGAACACGCCGAGGTGCAGCGCCACCGCGAGCGCCGCC
>JAFEDP010000409.1 GCA_018241545.1 Pseudomonadota bacterium | reverse complement strand
CGGCGGCAGCGGGCGGCCGGCGGGCGGCCGGTACTCGTCGGGCGTCGCGGTCAGGTTCCCGGGGGGTGCCGGCCGGTGCTCCTCGTTGCGGCCCGGCATCATCCCCTGCGGCGGCTGGCCGGGGACCTCCGAGCGCGGCGCGCCGTGCGCGGCGGTCGCCTGCGGGGCATTGAACGCGCCGGGCCGCGGGGTGGCGGCCACCGGCGGGTGGCCCTGGTTGTGGGCGGCGAACAGCGCCGGATTGGCGCGCGCCTCGTCGCGGTGCTGCAGCTGCATCGGGGTCGGCGCGACGTGCGGCGCCCGCTCGGCGGCGAGCTCCGCCGCGCTCGGGGCGACCGGCGAGCCGCCCGGGCCGCCCGCGTAGCTGACCCGGTTGTTGATGACGGTGTTGTTGACCGTGACGTTGTTGATCACGGTCTCGTGATAGACGTTGACCGTGCGCACGTTGGTGACGTTGACGACCGCGGCGTTGTAGTGGAACTGGTTGTTGACCCAGCGCCCGCCGGCGTAGCCGACGCCGACGTAGCCGCCGCCGTAGTTGATGCCGCCGTAGTAGCCGACGGTCGGACCCCAGTAGCCCTCGTGGAAGATGTAGGCGCCGCCGACCCAGCCCCAGTAGCCGGGCGTCCAGACGACGCCGACGCGCGGCGGCATGACCCAGGTGCCGGGCACCCAGTAGTAGCCGCCCGGGCTCCAGTTCCAGTAGCCGGGCGTCCACAGGTACCCGTCGCCGGGGCACGGCGGCAGCTCGTAGACCGGCAGCGGCGGCGGGGCCACGGTGACGCGCACGACCGCCACCGGTTCCGGGGGCGGCGGGCCGCGGGTCTCGACCACGCAGCCAGCGAGCACCGAGGCGAGCGCGGCGGCCGCGAGCAGGCGAAGGGATCCGGGGTTGTACACGAAGGGCTCCTTGCAGTGGACTGGCGCCGGGTTCCGGCCGGCGGCACGCGCAGCCTCGCGCCCGCCGGCGCCCCGGGCAAGTACCCAAAGCGCAGCCCGGCCCTCGCGGCCGACCCAATGACGAAAACTTAACCCGGCCGGGGCCGGCGCGGCTCGCGCCCGAGCGTGCGCTTGGCGGCGAGGATGTGGGAGCGCATCACCGAGGCCGCCCACTCCGGGTCGCGCGCCGCGAGCGCCTGCACGAGCTCGAGGTGGTGCGCGGCGCTGCGCTGCAGGTCCTCGGGCGAGTAGTTGAGGAAGGTCTTCATGATCAGCGGCGCCTCGAGCAGCGCCGCCAGCGCCCGCATCAGCCGCGGGCTGCCGGCGGCCTCCTGCAGGCGCCGGTGGAAGCGCCGGTTGAGGTCGGCGATGCGGTCGAGGTGGCCCTCGCGCCGCTCGCGCGCCTCGCCGAGCTGCTGAGTGGCGAGCGCGCGCAGCGCCTCGACGTCGGCGTCGCTGATGCGCAGCGCCGCGCGCGCGACCCCGTGCGACTCGAGCAGCGCCCGCAGGTCGAAGATCTCGTCGAACTCGGCGTCGGTCCATTCGCTGACGACCGCGCCGAGGTTCGGCGTGAACTCCACCAGGCCCTCGGCGTGCAGGCGCCGCAGCGCCTCGCGCGCCGGCGTGCGGCTGACGCCGGCGGCCGCCGCCACCTCCTGCTCGGTGATGCGCGTCGCCGGCGGGAAGCGCCCGTCGATGATGCCGCCGCGCACCGCCTCGTAGGCCTTGTCCACCGCCCGCATCGTCGTCCCCGGCCCGCCGCGCGCCGCCCGGCCGTCGCGCGCCGCGCGCCTCAGGCGCGCCCCGCCGCGCGCGACTTCGCCCACTGCGTGAACTGCGGCTGGCGCGGCGGCTCGAGCCCGGTCTCGGCCTTGCCGCGGCCCTTGAGCTCCTCGATCGAGCCGAAGCCGCGGTCGAACAGCGGCACCGCGCCGCGCTCGGCGCGCAGGCGCGCGCGCAGCGCCTCGGTGGCCGCGCCGTCCACCGAGCCGTCGGCGTTGATCACGACGCCGTAGCGCTGGGCGCCCGCGACCGTGACGAGCCCCGCCTCGACGTCGAAGGCGACCTTGGCCGGCTCGCGCTCGAGCGGGTCGCCGCAGCCGCCGCCGCCCCAGGTGTCGAAGTACAGCAGGTCGCCGGCCTCGACCTTGATGCGGTCCGCCTTCGAGGGCAGGAGCTCCTCGCTGCCGTTGACGCGCACCAGGATCTTCTTGCTGCGCATGCCCGGCAGGCCGCCGTTGACGCCCCACGGGTAGGTCAGCCAGCGGTCGTCGTGCACCGAGATCTCGCCCGGCTCGAGGAAGCGGTAGCCGATCCTCAGCGCGTTGCCGCCGCGGTTCTTGCCCGGGCCGCCCGAGTCGGGGATCGTCTCGTAGACGTCGATCCGGAGCGGGAAGTAGCTCTCCAGGAACTCGTTCGGCACGTTCGTGAACGAGGGCCACAGCGAGTGGCCGTCCGGGCCGTCGCCGAAGGGCTTGCCGGGGATGCCGCCGAAGCCGATCTGGTACAGCTGGTACCACTCGCCGTTCTGGCGGTAGCCGGAGTACATGAAGTGCGGGCTGTCGGAGAAGCCGGCCGCGCACATGAACGCCGGGTTGCCCTGGCCGAGCAGGCCGCCGAGCACGTCGAAGATGCGCCCCAGCGCGTGCGTGCGGCACGACAGCGCCGCGGGCTTCAACGGCTTCAGCAGCGTGCCGGCCGGGATGCGCACGTCCATCAGGTCGTAGAAGCCGTCGTTGAACAGGATCTGCGGGTCGAAGACCATGATCATGTAGACGCCGGCGAACATCTTGAACATCTCCTCGTTGAGGAGGAAGTTGATGCTGCCGACCGACTGCGGGTCGGTGCCCGCGAAGTCGAAGATGCACTTATCGCCCTCGCGCCACATGGTGCAGGCGATCTTGTACGGCCCCATGCCCATGCCGTCGTCGCAGACGTAGTCCTCGAAGTACTGCTTCTTCTCCGGCACCGTGCGCCGGATCAGCTCGCGCATCGCGCGCTTGTTGCGCTCGAGCATCGCGTCCATCGCCGAGTAGAACACGTCGTCGCCGAAGCGCGTCGAGATCTCGATGCAGCGGTTGTTGGCGGTCTTGAGCGCCGCGACGATGGCGTTGAAGTCCGACAGGTTCCACATCGGCAGGCGGCAGTTGTGCAGCACGATCCTGAGCACGTCCTCCTGCAG
>JAFEDP010000408.1 GCA_018241545.1 Pseudomonadota bacterium | reverse complement strand
GATCTGCGCCGACTTGCCGGTCGCGCCGATGAACAGCAGCACGCCCACGACGTCCGCCGAGACCGTCAGCGGCGCGCCGCCCGCGAACGCCGCCTGGACCGCGTCGAACTGCAGCGTACCGAGCGCGTGGTAGAGCAGGAACAGCCCGAGCAGGAACCCGGCGTCGCCGACGCGGTTGGTGATGAAGGCCTTCTTGCCGGCGCGCGCCTTCTCCGGGTCCTCGTACCAGAAGCCGATCAGCAGGTAGGAGGCCAGCCCGACGCCTTCCCAGCCGACGAAGCACACGAGCAGCGAGCGACCCAGCACCAGCAGCAGCATGAAGAACAGGAACAGGTTCAGGTAGGCGAAATAGCGCGCGTAGCCGGGATCGTCCTTCATGTAGCCGGTCGAGTAGACGTGGATCAGCGAGCCCACGCCGGTCACGATCAGCGCCATCACCGCGCTCAGCCGGTCGAACCAGAAGTCGACCGCGAGCGTCTGGCCACCGATCTGCGCCCACACGTAGCTGCTGGTCGCGAGCGGGGCGCCGTCGCCGCCCAGCAGCACCACGCTGCAGCGGACCGCGGCCGCGAAGGCGAGCAGCGGCAGGGCGCAGCCCACGACGCTGACGAAGCCGCGCCCGAGGCGCGGGCCGAGCAGCCCGTTGAGCGCGAATCCCGCGAGCGGCAGCAGCACGATGACCGGCAGCAGGTCCACGGTCACCCCTCCAGCTCCGCGAATGCGCTGACGTCCAGCGTGCGCCGCTGACGCGCCAGCAGCAGCACGATCGGGATCGCAATCGCGATCTCGGCCGCGGCCACGACGAAGATCAGGAACACGTAGGCCGCGCCCGCCGTGCTGCCGGCGCGGACCGCGAAGGTGACCAGCAGCAGCACCACCGCGTTGACCATCAGCTCCATGCACATCAGCATCACCAGCGCGTTGCGGCGCACGATGACACCGACCAGGCCGAGCGCGAACAGCGCGATGGCGAGCGCGACCAGGAACTGGGTTCTATCCATCGCGGCCTCCGCGCCCGCGTATCACCGCGATGGCGGCGACGACGACGACCACGAGCAGCACCGAGGTCAACTCGAACGGCAGCCAGTACTCCGCCAGGAACGCGGCCGAGAACGGCTGCAGGTGAAAGTCGGCGGCCCCCGCGACCCGGGCCGGCGCTACGCCCCGGCCGACCAGCAGCGCGCCCAGCAACGCCACCAGCGCCGCGACGGCCGCGACGCCGGGGAGCAACAGCCGCGAGTAGCGCGCCACGAACGAGGGGTCGCGGGTATCCAGCAGCATGATCACGAACACCATGAACACCATCACGGCGCCGACGTAGATCAGCACCTGGAACACGGCCACCACGTGCGCGCCGAGATCCGCGTAGACGCCGGCGAGCGCCAGCATCGTCGCGATCAGGCCGAGCGCCACGCGCATCGGGTGGCGCGCGGCCAGCATGACGAGCGCGCCGCCGACGGCGAGCGCGGCGAGCAGGTAGAGCGGCAGCCCGGCCGTCATGCCGGGCTCCCCGCGCCCGGACGCGGCGGGTAGGGCTTGGCGGCGTCGCGCTGCGGCTTCCAGCCCAGCAGCTCCTCCCGCCCGATCCACATCCGGTCACGGTCGTAGCCCGGCAGCCCGGGCACTTCCGGCGCCATCCGGATCGCGTCCTCGGGGCAGGCCTCCACGCACAGTCCGCAGAACACGCAGCGCGAGTAGTCGATCTCGAAGCGCGCCGGGTACTTCGGGTGGGCCGGATCGTCGGGGTCGTAGGCCGCATCGATCTCGATGACCTGCGCCGGGCACACGGTGGCGCACATGTTGCAGGCCACGCACTGCGGCCGGCCATCGGCGCGCTGCACCAGCACGTGCTTGCCGCGGTTGGCCGCGGCGTAGTCGGCACGGATCTCCTCCGGGTAGTACGCCGTCAACGCACCCTTGCGACCCGTGACCCACTTCCACATGTTGGCCAGGAACACGCCGCCGGTGATGCGCAGCCCGCGCATCACCTCGAAGATGTAGGCGCGCTCCCACAGGCCCATCTCGGGCTCGTTCCAGTAGCGCCGCCGCACGTATGGACGCCGGCTCATGCGCCGCCCCCGCGCAGCAGCGCGACCGCCGAGACCGTGACCGCCAGGTTGGCGAGCGCGAGCGGCAGCATGAATTTCCACGCGAAGCGCAGCAGCTGGTCCCAGCGGAAGCGCGGCAAGGTCCAGCGCACCAGGATCTGGAAGCTGCACAGCAGCACGACCTTCAGCAGGAAGGTCGCGAGCTGCGTGACGACCACGACGCCGTGCGGCAGGGGCACGGCATGGTGGCCGGGCAGGACGAACCCGGCGTCGGAGAGCCACGGCAGGTTGTAGCCGCCGAGGAACAGCGTCGTGAACAGTGCCGCGATGATCGCGATCTCGATGAACTCCGCGAACATGAACAGCCCCATCTTCATGGCGCTGTACTCGGTGTAGTAGCCGGCGATGAGCTCCGACTCGGCCTCCGGCAGGTCGAACGGGATGCGCTTGTTCTCCGCAATGGCCGCGGTCAGGAACAGCAGGGCGGCGAACGGCTGGTAGACGATGCCCCACGCCGGCAGCACCGCGAGCACGGTGCCCGACTGCTGCCGCACGATCAGGTCAAGGTCCGCCGTGCCGTAGATCAGGATCAGCCCGACGACCGTCAGGCCCATCACGAGCTCGTAGCTGATCAGCTGCGAGCCGGCCCGCAGGGCACCGAGGAGCGCGAACTTGTTGGCCGAGGACCAGCCGGCCAGCATCGTGCCGATGATCGTGAGGCCGCTGAACGCGAACACGACCAGCAGGCCCGCGTCGAGCGGGGCGATCTGCATCCGGAAGGCGCGGTCGCCATAGGCGCCGGCGAGCGACGCGAACAGGTGACCGGGCGCCACCGCGCCGCCGAACGGGACCACGGCGAACACCAGCATCACCGGCACGAAGGTGACCCAGGGCGCGAGCGCGTAGGCGACGCGGTCGTAGGGTACGGCGCGGAAGTCCTCCTTGAGCAGCATCTTGAGCCCGTCCGCCACGCCGTGGAACAGCCCGAGCCAGACGAGCTTGATCTGCGTGAACGGCAGGCGGATGTAGGCGCGGTTGGCGCCGATCCGGTCGGCCATGATGGCCGCCTGCTTGTGCTC
>JAFEDP010000407.1 GCA_018241545.1 Pseudomonadota bacterium | reverse complement strand
CGGCGCGGCCGGCGAGCACGTCGGCGGCGAAGGCGAAGCCCGGCAGCCGCGGCGCCCACAGGCCCGCGCCCGTCACCGCGACCTCGAGCCGCGCGCTCACGGCCTGCGCCCCGCGAACGCCAGCACGCAGTTGTTGCCGCCGAAGCCGAAGCTCTCGGTCAGCGCCACCGCGACCGGCGCGTGCGCGCCGGCGATGCGGATCTGCGGCCCGCAGGCCGGGTCGAGCTTGCTCGAGTTGAGCGTACCCGGCCGGAACCCGTCGCGGATCGCGAGCAGGCAGATGACCGCCTCGACGACGCCCGCGGCGCCGAGCGTGTGGCCGGTCCAGCCCTTGGTGGAGCTCGCGGCCACGCCCGGCGGGAACATCGCGGCGACCACCGCCGCCTCGATCTCGTCGTTCTTCTGGCTGGCCGTGCCGTGCAGGTTGATGTAGTCGACCGCCGCCGGCACGAGCCCGGCGCGCTCGAGCGCCGCCTCGAGCGCAAGGCGCGCGCCGAGCCCCTCGGGGTGCGGCGAGGACATGTGGTGCGCGTCGCTCGACTCGCCGTGGCCGATGAACCAGGCCTGCGCGTCGCCGTCGCGCTCGAGCAGCGCAAAGCCCGCCGCCTCGCCGATGCTGATGCCGCTGCGCGTGACGTCGAACGGCCGGCACGGCTCGCCGGAGGTGAGCGCCAGCGAGTGGAAGCCGAACAGCACGCTGCCGCACAGGGTGTCGACGCCGCCGACCACCGCCGCGTCCACGAGGCCGAGGCGGATCAGCCGCTCGGCGTAGGCGAACACCTTGGCGCTCGAGGAGCAGGCCGTCGAGACGGTCACGCACGGCCCGTCGAGGCCGAGGGCCTCCGCCAGGAACACGCCCAGCGAGTGCGGCTGGTGCACCACCGGCCGGTCCAGATCCGGCGGGAACCGGCCGTCCGGCCCGAGCCGCGCGTAGGCCTCCTCGCTCGCGCCGATGCTGGAGGTCGAGGTCCCGACCACGAGCGCGATGCGCGCCGCGCCGTGGCGCCGGCGCGCGGCCGCGACCGCGGCGGCGAAGCCGTCGGCCCCGGCGCCGAGCCAGGCGAGGCGGTTGTTGCGGCACTCCCAGGCCGCGAACGCGGCCGGCCACTCGAGCGTCTCGACGCCGTCGACGCGGCCGATGTAGGTGGCGAGCGGCGCCTGCGTGAAGTCGTTGGGCCTGAGGCCGCCACGCCCGTCGCGCAGCGCCGCGGCGAGCGCCGCGGTGCCGACGCCGACGGCGGTGGTCGCCGTGTAGGCCGTGACGGCGAGCGGGGTCACGCCGGCCGGTTGGCCTGCACGTGCGCCGTCAGCGCGCGCAGCGACGCGAAGATGCGCCGGTTGTCCGGGTCGTCCGAGCGCAGCTGCACCCCGTAGCGCTTGGAGATCTCGAGCGCGAGCTCGAGCGCATCGATCGAGTCGAGGCCGAGCCCGGTGCCGAACAGCGGCGCTTCCGGATCAATCGCGGCGGCGTCGACGTCCTCCAGGTTCAGCGACTGGACGATCAGCGCCGCCATCTCCGATTCGGCGGGCGTCTGCGGCTGGCTCATGGCGCAAGGCTCTGTTCTGCGACGGAAATCGTGCGGTATAGTCTCGTAAACGGCGCAGCCGGACAAGGAGCGAAAGCGATGCACGCGGCAGCCGCCGCCCGGGTCCCGAGTGCACCGCCGCCGACCCCGCCGCTGGCCTACGACGTGCTCGTCGTGGGCGGCGGGCCGGGCGGTTCGGCCACCGCCACCGCGCTCGCACGCCAGGGCCGGCGCGTGGCGCTGGTCGAGAAGGACCGCCACCCGCGCTTCCACATCGGCGAGTCGCTGCTGCCGATGTCGATGCCGCTGTTCGAGGAGCTCGGCGTGCGCGAGGCGGTCGAGCGCATCGGCGTCATCAAGCGCGGCGCCGACTTCCCGTCCGCGACGCCCGGCGAGTACACGGTGTTCCGCTTCACGCGCACGCTGCACCCGACCTGCGCGTACGCGGTGCAGGTGCGCCGCCAGGACCTCGACGAACTGCTGTTCGCGACCGCGCGCGAGGCGGGCGTCGCCACGGTCCAGGACACCGAGATCGAGTCGGTGCGCTTCGACGCCGACGGCGTCGAGGCGAGCGGCCATGCGCGCGACGGCAGCCCGGTGGCGTTTCGCGCGCGCTACCTCGTCGACGCGACCGGCCGCGACACGCTGCTCGGCCGCCAGCTCGGCCTCAAGCGCCGCAACCGCCGCTTCCAGAGCGCGGCGCTGTTCGCGCACTTCGAGGGCGTGCGCCGCCGCGAGGGCGAGCACGAGGGCAACATCAGCATCTATCGCGTCGACGACGGCTGGGTGTGGGTGATCCCGCTGCCGGACGGCATCACGAGCATCGGGCTCGTCTGCGGGCCGGACACGCTGCGCCAGCGCGCCGGCGAGCGCGAGTCGTTCCTGCTGCGGCTGCTCGCCGGCATCCCGGGCCTTGCCGAGCGCCTCGACGCGCCGCGCATCGTCGGCCACCTGCAGGCGACCGGCAACTACTCCTACCAGTGCACGCGCGTCGTCGGCCGGCGCTGGATCATGGTCGGCGACTCGGCCGCGTTCATCGACCCGATCTTCTCGGCCGGCGTGCACGTCGCGCTCAACGCCGCGCAGAAGGCGGCGCGCCTCGTGAACACGGTGCTCGACGACCCGGCGCTCGAGCGCCGCCTGCAGCGCGACTACGTGCGCGAGCAGCGCCGCGGCCTCGAGCGCGTGCGCTGGTTCATCGAGCGCTTCAATGCGCCGGTGATGAAGCAGCTGTTCGCCCACCCGCGCAACGACTGGCGCCTCGAGGAGGCGATCGTATCGATGCTGGCCGGCGACCTGTACCGCGACGACGGCATCGTGTGGCGCCTGCGGCTGTTCAAGCTCATCTACTACGCACACTGCCTCGCCGACCTCAAGGGCGCGCTCGCAGGCGTGCGCCAGCGCTGGAAGCGCGTGCGCGAGGTGTTCGCGGCCGACGCGCTGAGCCCGGGCGCCCGATGAGCGCCGCGCTCGCCGCAGCACCGGCCGCGCGCGCCCCGCGCCTGCGCTACGCGGGCGACCTGGAGCCGGCCGCGCCGTCGCTGCTCGGCGCGATCGTCTACGGCAGCGACGCGCGCGCCGAGTGCGGGCGCAGCGGCGACC
>JAFEDP010000406.1 GCA_018241545.1 Pseudomonadota bacterium | reverse complement strand
GCCACCGCCCCGCTCATGACGCTTCCTCGACCGCCGCTTCCGGCGCAGGCTGCGCGGCGAGCGACGGGAACTGCACCCGGAACGTCGACCCCTGACCGAGCGCCGACTCTACCGCGATCGTGGCGCCGAAGCTGCTCGCGATGCCGTGGGCGACCGCGAGCCCGAGGCCCGTGCCCTCGCCGACCCCGCGGGTCGTGAAGAACGGCTCGAAGATCCGCTCCAGCGTATCGGCGTCCATGCCGCTGCCGGTGTCGCTGATCACGAGCTCGGCGCCGCTCTGCCACGGGTACGCGCCGATGGTGAGCACGCCGCCCGCCGGGCGCATCGCCTGGTAGGCGTTGGTGCACAGGTTCATCACGAGCTGCACCAGCAGCCCCGCGTCGGCCCGCACCGCCGGCGTGCCCGGCGCCGACTCGCGCCGCACCTCGATGTTGGGCGCCGCCAGCGCGCGGAACAGCTTGACGGCCTCCTCGACGACCGCCTCGAGCGCGACCGGCTCGAGCCGCGACGGCTCGGGGCGGCGGCTGAACGCGAGCACCTTGTTGACGATGTCGCGGGCGCGGCGCGCCGCCACGAGCACCGACTCGAGGTCGGCGCGCGTCTGGCTGTCCGGGGCGGCCTCCGCGAGCAGCAGCTCCGTGTACAGGATGATCGGCACCAGCGCGTTGTTGAACTCGTGCGCCATGCCGCCGGCCAGCGTGCCGACCGTCTCGAGCCGCTGGCGGCGCAGCAGCTGCGCCTGCAGCGCGCGCTGCGCAGCATCGAGCTGCTCGCGCGCGACGATCTCGCCGCGCAGCCGCTCGGTGACGCCGACCAGCTCGAGGCGCATGCGCTCGAGGTCCGCGCCGAGCTCGGCGACCTCGCTCAGGCCTGTGCTCGCGGTCAGCTGCACGACGGCTTCGCCCGCGGCGACGCGCCGCGAGCGCTCGCGCAGCTCGATCAGCGGCCGCGCGAGGCGCCGCGCCGCCACCACGGCGAGCAGCATCGTCAGCGCGAAGTAGGCCGCGAGCGCCCACAGGATCGCGCGGCGCGTGTCCTCGATCTGCGCGCGGGTCGGGCGCTCGTCGAAGCCCAGCCACAGGTCCGCCTGCCGTCCGGCGTGCTCGATCGGCAGGCGCAGGAAGTAGGCCCCGTCTTCGTCCTCGGCGTAGCGCAGGTTCTGGTGCGAGGGGCGCGCGAGGCCCGGCTGCCCGAGCGCGCTCGTGATCGTGCCGTCGGGCCGGACGATCTCGGCGTACACGCCCTCGCCGCGCAGGATCGCGGAGTCCAGCAGCGCGCGGGTGCGCTCGGGCGAGTCGAGCGCATCGCCGATCTCGAACTCGTCGGCGACCACGCGCGCATAGCCGCGCACCTGCTCGAGGAACTGGTCGGTGAGCACGTGCTCGACGACGCGCATCAGCCCGAAGAACAGCACCGGCAGCAGCAGCAGGTGAGCGATCAGCACGAAGATCGCGATGCGCGCGGCGAGCGTGGAGTTCAGTCGCGCCACAGCACCCTCAGGACCCGCACGCGCCGGTCGTGCTCCACGTCGCGCGCCCAGGCCACGCTGACGGCGCTGGGGTCGCTGGCCAGCGCCGCGAGCAGCTCGGCCGTGCCGTAGTACACGGCCGGCCGGGGCACGCCCTCGCGCAACGTCATCGCCAGCAGCCGACGCTCGAACGCCTCGTCCGACATGCCGAGCACGTTCTGCAGGAACGCCTCGTGCATGCGCGCGTCGGCGCGGTTGTCGAGCGGGCGCAGCGGTACGCCGCCCGGCGCCACGCGCAGGCCGAGGAACAGCTTGCGCACGTCGATGATCTCGAGGTGCGCCACCGGGCTCGAGGCGCTGACGATCAGCACCAGCCGGTCGTCGCCCGAGGCGCGCGCCGTGCCGCCGAGCAGCAGCAGGGCGAGGGTGAGCGTGAGGCGGGCCAGGCTCACGGCAGCACGCCACTCCACTGCAGGCGCACCTCGTGGTACGCATTGACGGCGGTCGCAGCGTGGCCGATCTCCAGCGTCAACGCCTGGTGGCGGCGGAAGTCCCAGCGCAGCCCGGCGAGCGCGCGCCGCACGTCCACCTGGTCGCGCTGCAGCACGTCGAGGCTCGAGCCGGCGAGCCCGGCCGAGGTCTCGAGGCGCGAGTACGGCGTCAGCGCCACGGTCGTCGCGTACTCGACCTGCGCGTAGCCGGCACCGAAGTGCTCGTGGCGCGTGCCGAGCGCCGATGTGTCGTCCGAGTCGACGTGGTAGACCGCCGCCCGCACTCGCCAGGCACCGCGATTCAGGTTCGCGTAGCCGCCGAGCACCTGCTCGGTCAGCGTGTCGGCACCGAGGCGCAGCCGCGCCTGCGGATCGACGACCGGCAGGTCGTAGTGCGCGTACAGCAGGCCGAAGGCGTCCTCGCCGAGCAGGTCCGGCAGGAACCCGACGCGCGCGGTGTAGGCCGCGCGGTGGCCACCATGGTTGGAGTGGAGCACGCGGACCGGGTCGAAGCCCTGGTCGGTGACGACCGGTCCGGCGCCGATGGCCGCCGAGATCGACAGGCCGCTGTCGCCGGTCAGCGCGCCCTTCGAGTCGAGCAGCGCGCCCGCGAGGTGCTGCGGCAGCACCCCGCCCTCGTCCTCCCAGTGCTCGATCGCCGGGCGCGTGACCGACGTCTGCAGGTACCGGCCGTGGTGGTGGTCGATGTTCCAGGCGCTGGTCGGCTGGTGATAGCGACCGAGCCACAGCACCGTGTTCTCGCCGACGTCCCAGCCGACCTGCAGCCGCTCGAACTCCGCCTCCTCGCTCGACACCTCGGCCTCGGCCAGCGCGCGGAACGTACCGCCGGCGTGCGAGTAGACGAGGTCCGCCTTGACCCAGTCGTTGTTGGTGTCCGCCGGCGGCCCGGTGTCGTCCCAGTGGGTGCGGCCGGTGACGCTCGGGAACACCAGCCAGTCGGTGTCTCCGCCGTGCTCGTGGTCATGATCGGCCGCGGCCGCCGCCCCGGTGGCGACGAGGCCGAGGACGGCGATCAGCAGTGCGCCGCCCTGCACACACCGGCCGCGCGCTCTTGCGGCAGCGTTTCGCATGCCCCCTCCCGAGCCGATCCGGCGCTGGCCACAGCGCGGTAGCGGCGAGAATGCGTCTCAACTCTATCGTGAATGCGTCGT
>JAFEDP010000405.1 GCA_018241545.1 Pseudomonadota bacterium | reverse complement strand
GCTTGATGTTCGTCACGCGGTCGTAGAACGAGCCCTTGTCCCAGAACCCGTCCTCGGAGCAGCCGATGCAGCCGTGGCCCGAGCCAATCGGGAAGGACACGCCGTCGTTCCAGCGGGTCGTGGAGCAGGCGTTGTACGTGGTCGGGCCCTTGCAGCCGACCTTGTACAGGCAGTAGCCCTTGCGCGCGCCCTCGTCGTCCCACTTCTCGACGAACTGGCCGGCGTCGAAGTGCGGCCGGCGGTAGCACTTGTCGTGGATCCGCTGGCCGTAGAACATCTTCGGCCGCCCCTGGCGGTCGAGCTCGGGGAGCCGGTCGAAGGTCAGCATGTAGGTGACGACGCCGGTCATGACCTCGGCGATCGGCGGGCAGCCCGGCACCTTGATGATCGGCTTGTCGGTGATGACCTTGTTGATCGGCACCGCCTGCGTCGGATTCGGCTTGGCGGCCTGCACGCAGCCCCACGAGGCGCAGGAGCCCCAGGCGATGACCGCCTTGGCGTCCTTGGCCATGCGCTTCAGTTCCTCGACGAACGGCTTGCCGCCGACGATGCAGTACATGCCATCCTCGTTGAGCGGCGGGTTGCCCTCGACCGCGAGGATGTAGTTGCCTTTGTACTTCTGGCTGATCTCTTCGAGGATCGCCTGGGCCTGGAAGCCCGACGAGGCCATGATGGTGTCGTCGTAGTCGAGCGACAGCATCGACAGCACGACGTCCTTGACGAGCGGGTGCGCCGAACGGATGAACGACTCGGAGCAGCACGTGCACTCGAGGCCGTGCATCCACAGCACCGGCGTGCGCGCCTTGGTCTCGAGCGCTCGCGCGATCTGCGGCGTGAAGTACGATCCGAGCCCCAGCGAGGTCGCCGTCAGGCTGCAGAACTTGAGGAAACTGCGGCGCGTGATTCCCTGCCGCCGCAGCACTTCATAGAACGTTTCCATTCAACCCCCTCGCCGGGCGCGTGGGTGGGGTTGCGTGCGCCCGAACACCGGACGCGATCAGACGCCCGGACGGGTGCCTGACCCATCCGTAATGGCCGCATTCGCCAGTGGGAGCGGGGCGGGCCGTAACGGGGTCCGTTACAGCCCGCCGCGGGCCGGCGCCGATGAGTTCGGCGCGGCTCGGTCAGCCCTTCGGGAAACCGAAGGGCGAGAACGCGAGGCCGAGGTCGCGGGCGACCGCCTCGTGCGTGATCGCGCCGGCGTGCACGTTGAGGCCGCGCGCGAAGCCGGCGTCGCGTGCCAGCGCCTTCTGCCAGCCGAGCTCGGCGAGCGCACGCACGTACGGCAGCGTCGCGTTTGTGAGCGCGAAGGTCGAGGTACGCGGCACGGCGCCCGGCATGTTGGTGACGCAGTAGTGGACCACGCCGTCGACGACGTAGGTCGGCGCCGCGTGGCTGGTGGGCTTGCTGGTCTCGAAGCAGCCGCCCTGGTCGATCGAGATGTCGACCATCACCGCGCCCGGCTTCATGCGCTTGACCATCGCGTGCGTGACGAGCTTCGGCGCCGCGGCACCGACCACCAGCACCGCGCCGACGACGAGGTCCGCGTCCCGCGTCAGCTCCTCGATCGCGTGCTGCGTCGAGTAGACGGTCTTGATCGCCGCGCCGAACTGCACCGCGAGCTCGCGCAGGCGCTTCATCGAGCGGTCGACCACGGTGACGTCGGCGCGCAGGCCCGTGGCCATCTCCGCCGCGTGGGTGCCCGAGACGCCGCCGCCGAGGATGACCACCTTGGCGGGCGCGACGCCCGGCACGCCGCCGAGCAGCACGCCGAAGCCGCCGTTGGCCTTCTGCAGCGCGGTCGCGCCGACCTGCACCGACATGCGCCCGGCGACCTCGCTCATCGGCGTCAGCAGCGGCAGGCTGCCGTCGGCGGCGGTGACGGTCTCGTAGGCGATCGCGGTGGCGCCGGAGGCCATCAGGGCCTCGGCCTGCGCCTTGTCGGCGGCGAGGTGCAGGTAGGTGAACAGCACCTGGCCCTTGCGCAGCATGCGGCACTCGGCCGGCTGCGGCTCCTTGACCTTGACGACCATCTCGGCGAAGTCGAACACCTCCTTCGCCGTCGGCAGGATGCGCGCGCCCGCGGCCTGGTACTCGCCGTCGTCCATGCCGATCCCGAGGCCCGCGTGGGTCTCGATCGCGACCTCGTGGCCGGCGGCGGTGAGCTCGCGCACGCCCGCCGGCGTCAGGCCGACGCGGTACTCGTGGACCTTGATCTCCTTCGGAACGCCGATGCGCATCGCGCTTCTCCTGTGGCTGAGGCCCGTCACTGTAGCGAGCGCCGGATCGCAGGCTCTTGCAAACGCAGCGCAGCAAATCGCTATACTGCGCAAGATTCTGCGAACAAGTGAATTACTGGCGCAATTAAATGCCGCAACCGCTCGACCGCTACGACCGCCTGATCCTGCAGTCGCTGCAGCGCGAGGGCCGCATCACCAACAGCGAGCTCGCCGCGCGCGCCAACCTCTCGGAGTCGGCGTGCCTGCGGCGCGTGCGTGCGCTCGAGGCCGCCGGCCTCATCGAGGGCTACGCGGCGGTGCTCAACGAGCAGAAGGCCGGGCTCGGCGTCAACGTCTTCGTCAGCATCACCCTCGAGCGCCAGGAACGCGCCGACCTCGCCGCCTTCGAGCACGCGGTGCGGCGCGTGCCCGAGGTCATGGAGTGCTACCTGATGTCGGGCGAGTACGACTACCTGCTGCGGGTCGTCGTCACCGACACCGCCGACTTCGAGCGCGTCCACAGCCGCCACCTGACGAGCCTGCCGCACGTGGCGCGCGTGCACTCGAGCTTCGCGCTGCGCACCGTGCAGAAGTCGCGCGAGCTGCCGGTGCGCTGAGACCGCCGTACCGGTTCCCAGGAGCCGGGCCGGCGTGTATCCTTCGCGGCCTTGCTGGGGTGGCCCGTTGGGGGCCTGAGACGCAGGTGCGCCTGCGAACCCGTTGAACCTGATCCGGTTAGTACCGGCGTAGGGAGCGCAATGCCAGACTCGATCCGCCGCGCGGTCCGCCGCGCCCGTCCCCTCCTCGTCGGCCTCGTTCTCGCCGCCTGCGCCGCGCGCGCCGACGCCGCCGACGCCGCCCACGCCGCCGACGTCGCCGGCGAGCTCGCCGAGGTCGTCGTCACCTCGAGCTT
>JAFEDP010000404.1 GCA_018241545.1 Pseudomonadota bacterium | reverse complement strand
GACGGCATCGTGCAGGTCCTGCACCGCGCCGGTGCCGCGGTCCACGAGCATCTCGCCGAGCGGCCCCATGGTCGGCGCCCGCCAGCCCGGGCGATGGGCGACCACGAGGTGCGCGAGCGACAGCAGGTCGCGCCACTGGTGCCACTTCGGCAGTCCCAGGAAGGCGTCCATGCCGACGATCAGGCACAGCGGGCGCGCCGGGTACTCGGCGCGCAGCTCGGCCAGCGTCTCGACCGAGTAGGACGGGCCGGTCTTGTGCATCTCGCGGTCGTCGACCGTGAAGCCGGGCTCCCCGCCCGTCGCGGCGCGCACCATCTCGAGGCGCAGCGCGTTGCTCGCCACGGTCTGCGCGCGGTGCGGCGGGTTGCCGGCCGGCATGAAGCGCATCTCCGGCAGGCGCAGGATCTCGCGGAGCTCGAAGGCGGTGCGCAGGTGGCCGTAGTGGATCGGGTCGAAGGTACCTCCGAAGATACCCATCGGACCGCCCCTCGCCGCGCCGGCCACCGGCCGGTCGCTTGCTCGCGGAGTCGACATCGGTGCTCACCCTGCCCGATTTCGCGCCGCGATGCAAAGCTCTGCGGAGATCCGCGCCAGCGCGCCCCAGGCCTCGTCCTTGCGCGGGCCCTTGATCAGCACGTCGACCCGGGCGGCCTCGGTCAGCAGTCCCAGCGCGGTGCGCCGCGGCACGCGGCGGGCGGCGCCCGCGAGCAGCTCCTTGCGCCGGCGTCCGCCGCGGAACAGCCGCCGCGCGCCGCCCGGCTGCGGCGACCACTGCAGGATCGAGCGCAGCTCCTCGGCGATGCACCACAGCACCAGCGTCGGCTCCTCGCCCTCGGCGGCGAGCCCGTCGAGGATGCGCAGTGCCCGTGCCGCGTCCCCGCCGAGCAGCGCCTCGCCGAGCTGGAACACGTGGTAACGGGCGCTGGTGGCTACCGACTCCGCGACCGTCTCCACCGTGACCGCGCCGGGCCCGGCCACGAGGCGCAGCAGCTCGATCTCCTGGTGCGCCGCCACGAGGTTGCCCTCGCAGCGCTCGGCGAGCAGCTGTACCGCCTCCGGCTCCGGGACGAGCCCCAGCCGGCGCATGCGCGCCTCGACCCACGACGGCAGCTGCTCGGGTGCCAGCTGCTCGGCGTCCACGCAGCAGCCCTGCTCCTCGAACGCGCGCACCCAGGCCGCCGAGCGGTCGGCGTACTCGATCTTGTCGGTGATGACGAGCAGCAGCACGTCCGGCGCCGGGTCGGCGACCGCCGCGGCGAGCGCCTTGCCGCCGTCGGCCCCGGGCTTCGGGGCCGGCAGGCGGACCTCGACGAGGCGGCGCTCGGCGAACAGCGACATCGAGCGCAGCCCGGCCGCGAACTCGCCCCAGTCGAAGCCACGATCGACGAACAGCACCTCGCGCCCGGTGTAGCCCTCGGCGCGCGCCCGCGCGCGGATCGCGTCGGCCGCCTCGCCGACGCGCAGCGGCTCGTCGCCGGCCACGAGCCAGCTGGCCGCGAGGCGTCCCTCGAGCGTGCGCGCCAGCGTCTCCGGCACGACCCTCATCAGCGGCTGGCGGCCGGCTGGGTACGGCGGATGAACGCGGCGACGTTCGCCTCGAGCGCGGCGAGCGCCGCCTCGTTGGCGTACACCATGTGACCGGACGGATAGAGCTTGACCTCGATGTTGGCCGCGATCGCCGGCGGCAGCGACAGGTGCTGCAGCTCGAACATCGCGGCGTAGTACGGGGTCGCGAGGTCGTAGTAGCCGCCGTTCATCTGCACCCGCAGCTGCGGGTTCATCTTCATCGCCGCGGCCAGGTCCGGCATGACGTTGGCGGCCTGCGGCAGCTTCGTCGGCGCGCCCGGCGGCTGGTGCAGGTAGTCCCACAGACGATCGGTGTCGGGGGCGAACACCCGGTAGGTCTGCCCGGCGCCGAAGTTCAGGTCGCGGCGCACGTAGTCGTTGAACGCCGAGACGTACGCCGAGCTCAGGGCCGCGGACTGCGGGTCGTATTCGGCCTCCTTGCTGAGCGGATCGATGGTCGGGCCCGTGAAACGCGTGTCGAGTCGGCCGGCCGTCGTGCCGTCGCCCAGCACGTGCTTGTTGAACACGCCGACGTTGATGCGCAGGTCGGCGCGCTCGAGGTACTCGACCGGCAGTCCCGTGTAGGCGTGCAGGCGCGCGACCACCGCGGCGCGTCGCTCCGGCGCGAGCCGGTCGCCGGCGGCGAGCGCGCTCCAGTATTCCCCGGTCGCGAACTGCTCGACCTCGGCCAGGAACGGCTCGAGCGCCGCCGGCATCGTCGGCAGCTTCTTGTGGTACCACGCGGTCGCCGCGTAGGTCGGCAGCGCCAGCACATAGGGCTGGTCGACGCTCGGGTTAAGCTGCGGCGCGTCGGCGCTGTTGTCGAAGCACAGGATCTGCGACAGCAGGATCACGCCGTTGAGGTCGATGCCCTTCTCGTTCTGCAGCACGAACGCGAGCGCCGCGGCGCGCGTCGTGCCGTAGGACTCGCCGAACACGTACTTCGGCGAGTTCCAGCGGCCATGGCGCGACAGGAACTCCGTCACGAAGGTCGCGAAGGCGTGCGCGTCCTGGTCGACGCCGAAGAACGCCTTCTCGCGGTCGGCCCCGCGCAGATGCCCGAAGCCCGTGCCCGGCGCGTCGACGAACACGAGGTCCGAGTCCGGCAGCAGCGTGTGGACGTTGTCGACCAGCCGGTACGGGGCCGCCGGGCCGTGGCTCGCGTCGGCCGCCAGCACGCGCTTCGGGCCGAACGACCCCATGTGCAGCCAGATCGTCGACGAGCCCGGGCCGCCGTTGAACAGGAACGTGATCGGACGGCGCGGGTCGGGCTCCTTCCCGAGGAAGTAGGCGACGTAGGACAGGCTCGCCTCCGGCGACAGTGGCGGCGGCGTCGAGTGGTCAGACGGCGCGGCCGGCTCCTCGTCGAGCGGGTCCTTGACGTGCACCACGAGCAGCCCCGCCTCCGCCTGGTAGGCGAGCGTGCGCCCACCGACGGTCACCGACTGCGCGGTGCGCGAGACCTCGTCCTTCAGGTGCCGCGGCGCATCATGTTCCTCGCCGTCCGCCTTGTCCGGCTTGTCCTTGGCGGCGGGCGCCGCACCGAGCGCAACCGAGGCGAGGCTGATCA
>JAFEDP010000403.1 GCA_018241545.1 Pseudomonadota bacterium | reverse complement strand
GGCGGCGGACCCGGGCGTGCGCGCGCGGCTCAACGCGCGCGCCGCCGCCGCCGGCTGGCCGGCGCTGCACGCGGAACTCGCGCACCGCGACCCGGCCTCCGCCGCGCGGATCCGCCCGAACGACGCGCAGCGGATCCAGCGCGCGCTCGAGGTCCTCGAGCTCACGGGCCAGACGCTCAGCGAGCTGCGGCGGCAGGACCTCAAGGGCGCCACCGGCTCGGCGCACCTCAAGCTCGTGCTCGGTCCGGCGGCGCGCGCCGAGCTCGACGCGGGGCTCGCGCACCGGCTCGACGCGATGCTCGCGGCCGGATTCCTGGCCGAGGTCGAGGCGCTGTACCGGCGCGGCGACCTCGACCCCGAGCTGCCGGCGCTGCGCGCGGTCGGCTACCGGCAGCTGTGGGCGCACCTCGCCGGGCGGCTCGGGCTCGCCGAGGCGCGCGCCGCCGCGCTCGCCGCCACCCGCCAGCTCGCCAAACGCCAGTACACGTGGCTGCGCGCCGAGCCATCGGCGGAGTGGTTCTGCGGACGGGGCAGCGAGGTGGTCGCGGCGCTCGCGCGGCGGATCGAGGCGTGGCGGGCCCGTTAAGCGGGCGGTCAGGCGCCCATGCTAGTATTTTTTAGAATTGACCCCATGTCCGGTGAGCCCTCACCCGGACGTCTCGGCGCAAGCCATGGAAGGCATGGGCTGCGGCTGCTGATAGTTGATTAAAAACAAGGAGATAAGACCATGGCCAAAGGCCAGTCCCTGCAGGACCCTTTCCTGAATGCGCTGCGCAAGGAGCGCGTGCCGGTGTCGATCTACCTGGTGAACGGCATCAAGCTGCAGGGGCATATCGATTCCTTCGACCAGTTCGTCGTGCTCCTGCGCAACAGCGTGAGCCAGATGGTCTACAAGCACGCGATCTCGACCGTGGTCCCGGCGCGCAACGTGCGCCTGCCGAGCGGCGAGGGTGGCGAGGCCGCGACCGAGGAACCGGTCGTCGAATGACCCCGGGCGAGCGCCGCCCGGCCCCGAGGGATTGCGTTGTTTGACCGCCCGCGCAGCGGCGAGCGCGCCCTGCTGGTGCGCATCGGGCTCGGAGCGCCGCCAGCGGCCGCCGAGCTCGAGGAATTCGAGGCGCTCGCCGAGTCCGCGGGCGCCATCCCCGTCGGCATCGTCACCGGCGCCCGCCAGCGTCCCGACCCGCGCTTCTTCGTGGGCTCCGGCAAGGCCGAGGAGCTCAAGGCGCGCGCCGAGGCGGACGATGCGGCGCTCATCCTGGTCGACCATCCGCTGTCGCCGAGCCAGGAGCGCAACCTCGAGAAGCTCACCGGCAGGCGCGTGCTGGACCGCAACGGCCTGATCCTCGATATCTTCGCGCAGCGCGCCCGCAGCCACGAGGGCAAGCTGCAGGTCGAACTGGCCCAGCTCAAGCACCTGCAGACGCGGCTGGTGCGCGGCTGGACCCACCTCGAGCGGCAGAAGGGCGGCATCGGCCTGCGCGGCCCCGGCGAGACGCAGCTCGAGACCGACCGGCGCCTGATCAACAACCGCATCCGCACGCTCAACCGGCGCCTCGAGCGCCTGGCGCAGCAGCGCGACACCGGCCGCCAGACGCGCAAGGAGGTGCCGGTGCCGGCGGCGGCGATCGTCGGCTACACCAACGCCGGCAAGTCGACGCTGTTCAACGCGCTGACCGGCGCCGGCGCCTACGCCGCCGACCAGCTGTTCGCGACGCTCGACCCGACGGTGCGCCGCCTCAAGCTCGCGCACTGCCCGGAGATCGTGCTCGCCGACACGGTCGGCTTCGTGCGCGACCTGCCGCACGAGCTCGTGGCGGCATTCCGCTCGACGCTGCTCGAGGCGCGCGAGGCGGACCTGCACCTGCACGTCGTCGACGCCGCGGACCCGGAGCGCGGCGAGCGCATGCGCCAGGTCAACGAGGTGCTGGCGGGCATCGGCGCGGCCGAGGTGCCGCAGCTCGAGGTGTTCAACAAGGTCGACCTGATCGGCGAGGCGCCGCGGCTCGAGCGCGACGCCGACGGCAGCGTGCGGCGGGTGTGGCTGTCGGCGGCGACGGGCGCCGGGCTCGACCTGCTGCGCGAGGCCCTCGCCGAGCGCTTCGGCGCACGCCTGGTGCGCTCGGCGCTGCGGCTCGAGCCGCGCCACGGCCGGGCGCGCGCCGAGCTCTACCGCCGGGCCGCGGTGCTCGCCGAGTCCCCGACCGACGACGGCGGCTGGCTCGTCGAGGTCGAACTCGCCGAGCGCGACCTGGAGGCGCTGTGCCGGCGGGAGGGGATCGCGCACCCGGTCACCGCGCCTTGTGTGCCCGGGGGCGGGTTCCTACAATCACCGGCCGCCGCGCGTTCCGCGCCCTGAGCGCCGCGCGGCCGCGTAGTCACTGGAAGGCCCCATGTCCTGGAACGAGCCGGGCGGCAGCAAGAACCCGAATCCCAAGAACCCTTGGGACCGCAAGCCCGAGAGCGGCCCGCCCGACCTCGACGAGATCGTGCGCAACCTCAAGCGGCGCCTCGCCGCGGCCTTCGGCTCGCGCCAGGGTCCGCGCGACGGCGGCGTCGGCGCGGGCGCGTGGCTGCTGGTCGCGGTGGCCGCGGTCGGCGTCTGGCTCGCGAGCGGCGTGTACACGGTCGGGCCGGCCGAGAAGGCGGTCGTGCTGCGCTTCGGGCGCTTCGACCGGATCGAGGATTCCGGCGGCCACGTGCGCCTGCCCTGGCCGATCGAGTCGAAGCTGCTGGTCAACACCCAGGAGGTGCTGTCCGCCACGGACCACACGCGCATGCTGACGCAGGACGAGGCGCTGGTGGACATCAACATGGCGGTGCAGTACCGGCGCGCCGATCCCAAGGCGTTCGTGTTCAACGTGGTGCACCCGGAGCAGACCCTCGGCGAGGCCTCCGAGAGCGCGATCCGCGAGGTCGTCGGGCAGAGCACGCTCGAGTACGTGCTGGCGCGTGGCCGGCAGGACATCGCGCTGCGCACGCGCCAGCAGATCCAGCGCACGCTCGACAGCTACAAGGCGGGCCTCGAGGTCATCAGCGTCAACCTGCAGGACGTCAGCGTGCCCGAGCAGGTGGCGCCGTCGCAGAAGGACGCGATCAAGGCGCGCGAGGACAAGGACCGCCTGCGGGTCGAGGCCGAGACC
>JAFEDP010000402.1 GCA_018241545.1 Pseudomonadota bacterium | reverse complement strand
CGCTGCGCCCGGGCGACCTGGTGTTCTTCTCGGCCCCCGAGGAGCACGTCGGCATCTACGTCGGCGACGGCGAGTTCGTGCACGCGCCGGGGGCCGGGCGGCGCGTCGAGCGCGCCCACCTGGATACCCCGTACTTCATTCTCGGTTTTGCGGGGGGAGGACACGTCGGGCCCGCCGGGCGCGGTGACTGAGGCGACGCCAGTGTCGGACTTCTTTACGCGGGACCGGCCGGGCTCGGACGGCCCCGGACGGGCCTGACCCGATTTTCAGGCGCGACCGGCCCGCCGGGAGCCACCGGCGGGCCGCGGCGCCCACCCGGACGGCCTCGCACTCGGTTGCGCCTGTCGATTCCTATTACACCGGCGCGACAGCTGCGGGCCGCGCAGGCGCACCCTGGACGCAAGACCTTGATTTACAACAACACCGTATCCGTGGCCCGCTTCTTGCTTTGGATTGGGGCGCGCAGGGTGCGCGTGAGCGTCAGCTGGGAGTCGGGAAAGTCCATGGACATTCGCAACACACGGAACTGGGTGGCCGGCGTGCTCGCCGGAGTGCTGGTGGCGCCGGTGGCCGCGTTCGCGGGCACCACGGTGACCATGGAGCTGACCGGCGTGCAGGGCCCCGCCATGGGCGGCGTCTACACCAGCCCGTACACGGCGCTGGTCGGCCCGGGCACCGAGACGCTGACGCAGCTGCAGGCGAACGGCGTGTCGACGACGATCATCTGCGACGACTTCCTGACCGACGTCTCGATCGGCCAGCTGTGGACCGCGAACGTCACCAACATGAGCGCGCTGTCGGGGATCTCCGCCCCGCTGAGCGGCCTCAAGTTCGACACCACTGCCACGGCGATGCAGCAGCAGCAGGACTACATGGCGATCGCCTACCTCGCCCAGGAGCTGGTGGGCGTCAACCAGTCGACGGCGGCCGGCGCCACGATGGCGGGCGAGCTCAGCTTCGCGATCTGGGCCGTGTTCGACCCGGCCTCGCTCAACAACCTGACCTCGACCCAGGCGGCCGCCGCGTCGGGCTTTCTCGGCGCTGCGCGCACCGCGGTGCTGAACGACAACCCCAACCAGTTCTCGAACGTCAACATCTACACGCCGAACCCGCTGAACGCGAGCCAGGAGTACATCGTCGTGACACCGGTGCCGGAGCCGGCGACGCTGTCGCTGATGGGCCTCGGCATGCTGGGCGCCGGCTTCGCCGCGCGTCGCCGCCGCAAGGCCGACTGACCGCGACCGACGCACGATCGATGCGCGCACGGGGCCCCTCGCGGGCCCCGTGTCGTTTCGGGCCTCAGGCGCGCACGCGCGTGCCGAAGCGGAACTGTCCGTCGAGCGCGCGCAGCAGGCGCGCATCGCGCCGATACACGTCGCGCTTGAACACCAGGCGCCCGTCGCCGTCCTCGTCGGCGGTCCAGTAGATCAGCAGCACCGGCACCCGCCGCGCGAGGCGCACGGTGCGCGTGGTGCCGGCGTCGACCGCGGCGCGCACCGCCGCCGCGTCCCAGTGCGCCGGGTCGGCGAGCAGCCGCTCGACCAGCTCGAGCGGCCGCTCGATGCGGATGCAGCCGGAGCTGAAGGTGCGCTGGCTGCGGTCGAACAGCGAGCGCGTCGGCGTGTCGTGCAGGTAGACGAGGTACGGGTTCGGGAAGTTGATCTTGACCCGCCCGAGCGAGTTGTCGTCGCCGGAGTCCTGGCGCAGCACGTAGGGGAAGTCGCGCACGGAGTAGCGGCCCCAGTCGATCTGCGCCGGGTCGACCGGCGTACCGTCGCGTGCGTAGGCGCGCAGGTGCTTGCGCGCGAGCACGTCCTGGCCGCGCTGCTCCTGCGGCAGCACGTCCTTGGCCAGGATCCCCGGCGGCACCGTCCACGTCGGGTTGAACACCACGCTGTCGATCTCGGCGCGAAACACCGGCGTCTGGCGGTACGGCTGGCCGACGATGGCCCGCGCCCGCCACACCACCTGCCGGTCGTGCAGCAGCCGCACCCCGTAGCCGGCGATGTCGACGACCAGGAGGTCGCCGTCGCCGATCTGGTTGAGCACCCAGCGGCCGCGCTCGAGGTTGATCCGCAGCTGGTCGATGCGCGCCGTCACCGGCACGTTGAGCTCGCGCAGCGTCGCCGCACCGACCTCGCCGTCGTCGGCGAGCAGGTGGCGGCGCTGGAACGTGCGCACCGCCTCGACGAGCGGCGCGTCGTAGAGCGTGGATCCGTCGTCGGCGCCGCCGTAGTCGCCCGGGCCGCCAAGCGCGTCGATGACGATCGCGCGCCGGTACGCGCGGGCCGGGTCGTCGGCCGCGGCGCGCGACGCGAGCGGCGCGCACGCGGCGGCACCGGCCAGCGCGAGGAAGCGGCGACGATCCATCACCGCACCCCGCCGCGCCCGGCCACCACGCTCACGGCGCGACCGCGTGGATCGCGCGCGCGACGCGCTCGATCTGCGATTCCGGCAGTCCCGCGAGGTTGATCCGGCTGTCCGCGGCGATGTAGACGTGGTGCCGCGACTGCAGCGCCTGCACCGCCTCCGGCGCGATGCCGAGCAGCGAGAACATGCCGCGCTGGCGCGCGATGAAGTCGAAGCGGCCGCTGCCGCAAGCCTGGCGCAGCGCGCCGGCGAGCGCCGTCCGCAGCGCCGCGACGCGCGTGCGCATGCCGTCGAGCTCCTCGCTCCACTGCGCGCGCAGCAGCGGGTCGGCGGCGATCGCGGCCACCAGCGCCGCGCCATGGTCCGGCGGGAACGAATACATGCGCCGCGCCAGCATCTGCAGGTGTCCCATGACGATCCCGGCCTCGCGCGACGTCGGCGTGATCACCAGCACCGCGCCGACGCGCTCGCGGTACAGGCCGAAGTTCTTGGAGCAGGAGGCCGCGACCAGCAGCTCCGGCAGGCGCTCGGCCAGCAGCCGCACCGAGGCCGCATCGGGCTCGAGCCCCTCGCCGAGGCCCTGGTACGCGAGGTCGACGAGCGGCACCAGCGCGCGACGCTCCAGCAGCGCCGCGAGCTCGCGCCACTGGCCGGGATCGAGGTCCTGGCCGGTCGGGTTGTGGCAGGAGCCGTGCAGCAGGACCACCGTGCCGGCCGGCAGCCGCTCGAGCGCGCCGCACATCGCGTCGAACAGCACCGTGCCGCTGGCGGCGTCGTAG
>JAFEDP010000401.1 GCA_018241545.1 Pseudomonadota bacterium | reverse complement strand
CTGATCGTGGTGCTCCGGCTGGCGGTGCTGCTGCACCGCGGCCGCTCGCGCGAGCCGCTGCCGCCGATCCGGCTCGCGCCGCGCGGGCGCGCGCTCGAGGTGCGTTTCCCGCGCGGCTGGCTGCGTGCGCACGCGCTGACGCGCGCCGACCTCGAGCAGGAGGTCGACTTCCTGAAGGCGGCGGGGTTCCGGCTGCGCGTCTGCTGAGCCGGCGGGCTCAGAACTCGGCGTGGCGCTCGAGCAGCGCCTGCTGCGCCGAGAACGGCGGCTCCGCTCCGGGCACGCTGCGCCGGTAGGCGCCGTCCGCCTGCAGCAGCCAGGCGTTGGTGTTGTCTGCGAGCCAGGTCTCGAGGTCGCGCACGATGCGCTCGCGCAGCTTGCCGCGCTCGACCGGGAAGGCGACCTCGACGCGGCGGAAGAAGTTGCGCTCCATCCAGTCCGCGCTCGCGCACCACAGTTCCTCGTCGCCGTCGTTGTGGAAGTAGTAGACGCGCGAGTGCTCGAGGAAGCGGCCCATGATCGAGCGCACGCGGATGCGCTCGGACACGCCCGGCACGCCCGGGGTCAGCGCGCAGATGCCGCGCACGATCAGGTCGATCTCGACGCCGGCGTTGGAGGCCTGGTAGAGGGCCTCGATGATTCGCGGCTCGATCAGGGCGTTCATCTTGGCGATCAGGCGCGCCGGGCGCCCGGCGCGTGCATGCGCCGCCTCGCGTGCGATGCGCTGCATCAGCGCCTCGTGCAGCGTGAACGGCGACTGCAGCAGCTTCCTGAGCTTCGGCGTGCGCGTCAGGCTCGTGAGCTGCAGGAACAGGTCGTGCAGGTCCTGGCCGATCGCGTCGTCGCAGGTGAACAGGCCGTAGTCGGTGTAGGCGCGGGCGGTGCGGGCGTGGTAGTTGCCGGTGCCGACGTGGCAATAGCGCCGCAGCTGCCCCTCCTCGCGGCGCACGACCAGGATCAGCTTCGCATGCGTCTTGTAGCCGACCACGCCGTACATCACGTGCGCGCCGGCCTCCTGCAGCCGCGCGGCGAGGCTGATATTCGCCTCCTCGTCGAAGCGCGCCATCAGCTCGATGATGACCGTGACGTCCTTGCCGGCCTTGGCGGCCTCGACCAGCGCGTCGACCACGGCGGAGTCGGAGCCCGAGCGGTACAGCGTCTGCTTGATCGCGAGCACGTGCGGGTCGCGCGCCGCCTGGCGCACGAAGTCGAGGATCGGCGCGAACGACTGGAACGGGTGGTGCAGCAGCACGTCCTTGTCGCGGATCGCGGCGAACAGGTCGGCGTGGCCGACGAAGCGGCCAGGGATCCCGGGCGTGAACGGCGGGTATTTGAGGTCGGCCCGGTCGACGAGGTCGTACACCGCCGCGAGCCGGTTGAGGTTCACCGGGCCGTGCACCTGGTACAGGTCGTTCGGGCCGAGCTGGAACTGCCCGAGCAGGAACTGCGTGAGGTCGGCCGGGCAGTCGTGCGAGGTCTCGAGGCGCACCTCGTCGCCGTAGCGCCGCTCGGCGAGCTCGCCCTCGACGGCGCGGCGCAGGTCGTCGACCTCTTCCTCATCGACGAACAGGTCCGAGTTGCGCGTCACTCGGAACTGCCAGCAGCCCTCGACGCTCATGCCCTCGAACAGCTTGCCGATGTAGCGCTGCACGATCGCCGAGAGGTACACGAGCTTGAGCGGCCCGCCGTCACCGTCGGCACCCGGCACGCGCACCACGCGCGGCAGCGAGCGCGGCACCTGGACGATGGCGAGGTTGGTGTCGCGGCCGAACGCGTCGGTGCCGTCGAGCTTGACGATGAAGTTGAGGCTCTTGTTCTGGATGCGCGGGAATGGCCGCGCCGGGTCGAGGCCGAGCGGCGACAGCACCGGCTCGACCTCCTGCTGGAAGTAGCGCTCGAGCGCGGCCGACTCGGCGCGCGCGATCTTCTTGGAGTTCAGCAGGTGGATCCCGGCGTCGACCAGCGCCGGCGTCAGCTCGTCGTTGAGGATCCGGTACTGCAGGGCGACCAGCGCGCGCGCCCGTGCGTGGATCGCGGCCAGCTGCTCGGCGATCGAGCGGCCGTCGGGGCTGCTGCCGCTCGCGCCGTGCTCCTGGCGCTCCTTGAGGCCGGCGACGCGGATCTCGAAGAACTCGTCGAGGTTGGACGAGGCGATCGACAGGAAGCGCACGCGCTCGAGCAGCGGCACCGCCGGGTCGCGCGCGAGATCGACCACGCGCTGGTTGAACTCGAGGAACGAGAGCTCCCGGTTGATGTAGTAGGCCGGGGCCCTGAGGTTGATGTCATCCATGTTCGACGCCCGTTCCGTCGCGGACACCATAGCACGGCGCCGGGCGGCGCTCCGTGACGGCGGCCCGCCCGCTCAGCGGGCGGCGACGGCGGCGGCCGAGCCCTTGGCGGCGTCGAGGCTGGCGAGCAGCGGGCGGGCCTTCTGCTCGAAGTCGGCCTTGAGGGCCGGCGCGATCGGCTCGGCCGGCAGCGTCTTGATCGAGGCCGGGTTGCGGTGCACGCCGCCGACCCGGTACTCGTAGTGCAGGTGCGGCCCGGTGGCGAGGCCGCTCATGCCGACGTAGCCGACGAGCTCGCCCTGCTTGACGCGCTTGCCGACGAACAGCGCCGGCGCGAAGTGCGACAGGTGGCCGTAGACGGTCTCCACGCCGCCCGGGTGGCTGAGCATGATCACGTTGCCGTAGCCGCCCTGCGTGCCGTGGAAGGCCACGCGTCCGTCGCCCGCGGCGCGCACCGGCGTGCCCACGGGCGCGGCGTAGTCGATGCCGCGGTGCGCCCGCATGCGGTTCAGGATCGGGTGGAAGCGCAGCCCGAAGCCCGAACTGATGCGCGAGAACTGCACCGGCGCGAGCAGGAAGGCCTTGCGCAGGTTCTTGCCGTCCGGGGTGTAGTACTCGCGGCGCCCGTCCGGCAGCGTGTAGCGCACGGCACGGTAGACGTGGCCGCTGTTGGTGAACTCCGCGGCCAGGATGTCGCCGTCGCGCAGGTACGCGCCGTCGCGATAGACCTTCTCGAGCACCAGCGTGAACGAGTCGCCGGGCTGCAGCTCCTGCGCGAAGTCGATGTCGTAGCGGAACACCTCGGCGAGCTGCAGCGCGACCTGGTCGGAGGCGCCGAGGTCGTTGACCGTCTTGAACAGCGAG
>JAFEDP010000400.1 GCA_018241545.1 Pseudomonadota bacterium | reverse complement strand
CGGCCGCGCCCGGCTGGCGAGACCTATACTGGCGGCCTGCCGAGGCAAGGGGGCCCGGATGCCGATGAAGCTCGATGACATCGCCGCCTTCGCCGCCGTCGTCGAGACCGGCAGCGTCTCGGCCGCGGCCCGCCGGCTCGGGGTCGCCAAGTCCGTGGTCAGCAAGCGCGTCGCCGAGCTCGAGCGCGAACTCGGTGCGACGCTGCTCAAGCGCACGCCGCGCAGCGTCGCCGCCAACGACCGCGGCCGGACCTTCTACGAGCGGGCGCGGGCCATCATGGCGGCGCTCGACGAGGCGGCGACGGCGGTGCGCGAGGAGCCGGGCGAGCTGCGCGGGCTGCTGCGCATCGCCGCGCCCATGACCTTCGGCACGATGTACCTCGGCGGGCTGCTGTGGCCGCTGCTGCGCCAGCACCCGGCGCTCGAGGTCGCCATCGACCTCGACGACCGCATCGTCGACCTGCTCGGGTCCGGCTACGACCTCGGCATCCGCATCGGCGCGCTCGGTGACTCCTCGCTGATCGGGCGCAAGCTCATCGACATACCGCGCGTGCTGTGCGCGAGTCCGGCGTATCTGGCGCGCGCCGGCGCCCCGGCGAGCATCGAGGAGCTGCCGCGGCACGACTGCATCGGCTACGCCCACCTCGCGGCCGGCCAGGTCTGGCAGTTCCAGCCGCTGCGCGGCGCGAGCGAGCAGCGTGCGGTCCGCGTCAAGAGCCGCTTCGTCGCCAACAACGGCGAGCTGATGCGCGGCGCCGCCATCGCCGGCCTCGGCCTGCTGCTGGTACCGGAGTTCATCGTCGCCGACGCACTGCGCGCGGGCGAGCTCGCGCGGGTCCTGCCCGGCTGCCGGCCGGTGCCGACCGCGCTGCACGCGCTCTACCCGCGCGACCGGCAGGGCTCGCCACGCATCCGCGCGGTCGTCGAGCAGTTGCTGTCGGCGCTGCGTCCGCGCCCGCCGTGGGAGGCGGCGGAGGCGGGCGAGCGGCACGTTCGCGCCCGGGAAACGTCGCGTTAAGCGGGCGGCGGCTCGCCGCGGCGCCGCCGTGGCGCGACAATGGCTCCGCTGGCCCCCCGGCCGCGCGGCCGACCGGCCGCCCGGGTTCCGGGGGTGCCGCCGGACCCGGATTTCGACCGCCCCTTGCCACTCACTATTATGGGAGCCCGCATGAACCTCGCCCGCACGATCCTCGCCGCCTCCGCCCTGGGCCTCGCCGCCCTCGCCGCGAACGCTGCGCCCGTCACCTATACCGTCGACACCACCCACTCGCGCGTGACCTTCTACGTCAACCACCTCGGCTTCTCGAACTCGGTCGGCGAGTTCCGGCTGGGCGAGGGCACGCTGACGTTCGACGCCGACGACTGGTCGCGCTCGAAGGTCGATGCGCACATCCCGGTGCAGAGCCTCGAGCTCGGCGACGCGAAGTGGAACACCCACATCCTGAGCGCCGACTTCCTCGAGTCTGCCAAGTACCCGGAGATCACCTTCGTCAGCAAGAAGCTCGAGAAGGTCGACGCCACGCATGGCCGGCTGCACGGCGACCTGACGATCCACGGCGTCACCAAGCCCGTGGTCCTCGACGTCACCGTCAACAAGGTCGGCGAGCACCCGATGCGCAAGACCCAGGCGGCGGGCTTCACCGCGACCGCGACGATCAAGCGCTCGGAGTTCGGCGTCGTCGCGTACGTCCCGGCGGTGGCCGACGATGTCGTGATCCGCATCGAGATCGAGTCGTTCGTGCCGAAGGCCTGAGCCGTGGCGCTGCGCTCGACCGCGACCGCCTGGGGCCCCGTCACGCGGGCGTTCCACTGGGGCATGCTGGTCCTGTTCGCCGGGATCGTTCCGGTGGGCTACTACATGACCGACCTGCCGCTCGGCCCGCAGAAGCTCAAGGTCTATGCGCTGCACAAGTCGGTCGGGCTGACGTTGCTCGCGCTCGCCGTGCTCCGCCTCGCGTGGCGGCTCGGCGAGCGCCGGCCCGCGCTCCCGCCCATGCCGGCCTGGCAGGCGCGGGCGGCGGGCGCGGCGCACGTGCTGCTGTACGTGCTCGCGTTCGCGATCCCGCTGTCGGGCTGGCTGTTCAACTCCGCCGCGGGGTTCCCGCTGCAGTGGTTTCATCTGGTGAACCTGCCGGCGCTGACGGGGCCCGACCCGGCCCTCAAGGCGGCCGCGCGCGAGCTGCACGAATCGCTGGTGGCGGTGTTCCTGGTGGTCGTCGGGCTGCACGCCGCCGCCGCGCTCAAGCATCACTTCGTCGATCACGACACGACGCTCCGGTCCATGCTGCCGGGGCGGGGAGGACGGCCATGAGGACCTTGTTCACCGCCGCGCTGCTGCTCGCCGCCGGGACCGCAGCGGCGGCCCCGACCTACCCGGTGCTGGCGACCCAGAGCTCGCTGAGCTTCGTTGCGACGCAGCAGGGCGAGAAGTTCACCGGCGTCATCCGCGACTTCGACGCGCGCGTCAGCTATGCGCCCGAGGACCTCGCGCACTCCGGGCTCGAGGCCACGATGCGGCTCAAGTCGATCGACACCAAGAGCCCGGACCGCGACCAGGCGATCGGCACGGCCGACTGGTTCGACGTCGCCCGCTACCCCACGGCGACGTTCCGCACCGTCGCGATGCGCATGACCCCGACCGGGCCGGTCGCCGACGCCGACCTCACGATCAAGGGACGCACCAAGCGCATCGCGTTCCCGTTCGCCTGGAAGGCGACGGCGGGCGGCGCGACGCTCGATGCGCGCGTGGCGCTCGACCGGCTCGACTTCGGCCTCGGGGGCGGCGAGTGGGCCGACGAGAGCATGGTCGCCCACCGCGTGGAGGTCGTGGTGCACCTCACCCTCGCGGCCCCGGTCGCGGCGGCACCCGCCAAGCCCGCTGCGCACTGAACGGCCGCCCGGTGCCCCGCCGCTCAAGAGTCGGGGCGCCCGGCCGATGACCCGGTAGCCGATGGTCCGCCTGCCCCCCGCCCAGGACCACGGCGGAGGGTGATGGTTCCCGATCCGAGGCTGACACGCGTGTGGGCCCGTGCCCGGGGTGCGCTGCGCAGCGCGCCGCGACCCGCAGTGCTGCCCGTGCTCGTGCTCGTGACCGCCGCGCTCGCCGGTGCGGCCGCGGGCGCCCGCGCGTGGCTGCCGGCCGCGGCCGGCCTCGCCGCGCTCGC
>JAFEDP010000003.1 GCA_018241545.1 Pseudomonadota bacterium | reverse complement strand
CCCGCCACCGGTGCCTGGCGCGGAGCAGCAGCAGACCTCGCACGGCGGTTCCACCGCAACGGAGTCAACCTGGTACCGGTGGGCGCCGACTAGGCCTCAGCGACGCCCGACAGCGCGCGACGCTCTCGGCCGCGGTGCGTCGAGCCAGGCCGTGCCGATGCGGGACTCGACGTACTCGCGGATCAGTCGGCGGACGACCTGCGACGGAGTCACGTCCTCGGCCGCGCACAGTTCCTCGAACGCCGCCTTCTTGCGCGGGTCGATCAGCACGGTCAGTCGCGCGGTCCGATCCTGCTTCGGCGCCACGGGGAGCCCTCCGGCCTAAGTGGCATTCAGTTTACATGCAAGTGGTAACGCATGATAATCCAAGGCGTATCGATCCCGCAGCTTCGACACGACGGGGCAGGTCGTCCCGCCGCACGGCGTGACCGCAGTGGAAGTCTCGTTCTCGTACCTTGACGCCTGTCTGGGAGTCCTCGTCGCCTGGGGCGCGATCGGCGTGGCCGGCCTCATCCGGCCGCGCAGCGTCGAGTTCGCGGGCCGCACGCTGTTTCCACTCGGGGCGGTCTGCGGCGTCATGCTCACCGTCGTCGCGATCGCCAGCATCGCCGCACCGACCGAGCGGGCGGTGCTGCCCGTCGGCCTGCCGGATCTGCCGTTCCACATCCGCCGCGACGCCCTCTCAGCCGTCTTCCTGGCGCTGCTGGGCGGTGCCTCGGCCGGCATCTCGGTGTTCTCGGCAGGCTACTTCCGCAAGGGGGAGGGCGCGCTGCCGGGCCTGCTGTGCCTCGAGTACCACGTCTTCCTGGCCGCGATGGGGCTGGTGCTGATCGCCGACGACGCCTACGCGTTCATGGTGGCGTGGGAGACGATGGCGCTCGCCTCCTACTTCCTCGTCACCACGCAGCACCGCATCGCCGAGATCCGCAGCGCTGGCTTCCTGTACCTGCTGATCGCGCACGTCGGCGCGATCGGGATCCTGCTCAGCTTCGGCGTCATGCAGGGGGGCAGCTGGCAATTCACGTTCGACGCGATGCGCTCGGCCCACATCGCCCCGGAATGGGCCAGCGCCGCGTTCTGTCTCGCGCTGTTCGGCTTCGGCGCGAAAGCGGGGCTCGTGCCGCTGCACGTATGGCTGCCCGAGGCGCATCCGGCGGCACCGTCGCCCGTGTCGGCGCTGATGAGCGGCGTGATGCTGAAGACGGCCGTGTACGGACTGCTGCGCGTCAGCTTCGACCTGCTGCACGGCGTGCAGTGGTGGTGGGGCCTGCTCGCCTTGGCCTTCGGCCTGGGCTCCGCCTTCTACGGCGTGATCTTCGCCGCGGTGCAGACCGACATGAAGCGGCTGCTCGCCTGGTCGTCGATCGAGAACCTCGGGATCGTCTTCACCGGAATCGGCCTCACCCTCGTGTTCCAGGGCTGCGACATGAGCGCGCTGGCGGCGCTCGCGCTGATCGCGACGCTGTACCACGCCTTGAACCACGCATTCATGAAGAGCGTGCTGTTCCTCGGCACCGGCTCGGTCCTGCACGCGACCGGGCAGCGCAACCTGGGGCGGCTCGGTGGCCTGATCCACCGCATGCCCTGGGTGACGTGGCTCACGCTGGTCGGCGTGCTCGCGATCGCCGGCTTGCCGCCGCTGAACGGCTTCGTGTCCGAGTGGCTGCTGCTGCAGGCGTTCCTGTTCGCGGGCGAGGTGCCGCAGGCCTTCGTCAACATGCTGCTGCCGGTGGGTGCCGCCGTGGTCGCGCTGTGCACCGCACTTGCCGGCTACGTGATGGTGAAGTTCTTCGGCGTGATATTCCTCGGGCAGCCGCGCGAGGCATCGCTGGCCGGGGCGCACGACGCGGGCGTCATGGAGCGCATCGGGCTGCTGTGGCTCGCCGGCGCGTGCATCGCGCTCGGTCTGCTGCCGGTGCAGGTCGTGCACCTGCTTGGCAGTGTCGTCCAGGAACTGCTGCACGTCGGACCGGGTGACTGGGGCGTCGACGGTTGGCTGCTGGCGCCGCCCGCCGCGCGCCACGCCTCCTACGGGCCGCTGGCGCTGTTCGCCGTCACGGTGGCGGTCGTCGTGCTCGGCGCCGTCGGCGTGCGCGTCTGGTTCGGCCGCCGCGCGCGACGCGGCCCGGCCTGGGACTGCGGCTTCGTGCGCCTCGATTCGCGCATGCAGGACACGGCCGAAGGCTTCGGGCAGCCGATTCGCCACATGTTCGAGCCCTTCTTCTCGATGCAGCGGGAGCTGCCGACCCCGTTCGACGCCCTTCCGCGCTATCGCGTGACCGTCGGCGACCGCATCTGGGGGCTCGTCTACGCCCCGCTCGGGGCCGTCGTGCGCGGCACGGCTGAATTCGCGGCCCGCCTGCAGCAGGGCCGCATCGCGACCTACCTGCTCTACAGCTTCGTCACGCTCGTCGTGCTGCTGGCGCTCGTGCTATGACCCCGCTGCGCATCGTCACCCAGCTGCTGGAGATCGCCGCCGCCCTGATCGCCGCGCCGGCGTTCCTCGGCTGGGTGAACCAGTGCCGCGCGTGGCTGCAGAACCGCCGCGCGCCCAGCGTGCTGCAGCCCTACTACGGCCTGCGCAAGCTGTTCGGCAAGGACGTGATCCTGGCGGAGAACGCCTCTGCGCTGTTCCGGTTCGCGCCGTACGCGGTGTTCGGGACGATGGTGGCCGCGGCCGCGATCATCCCGTCGATGGGGACAGGCCTGCCGCTGTCCACCGCCGCCGACGCGATCGCACTGGTGGGGCTGCTGGCGACGGCGCGCGTCTTCGTGTCGCTCGCGGCCATGGACGTCGGTACCGCGTTCGGCACGCTCGGCGCGCGTCGCGAGATGATGGTCGGCTTCCTGGCCGAGCCCGCGCTGCTGATGGTGCTGTTCGTCGCGGCCATGATCTCTCACACCACGTCGCTGCCGCTGATCGCCGAGGGGCTCACGACACGCGCGCTGGCGCTCTACCCAAGCCTCGCCTTCACCGCGGTGGCGTTCACGCTCGTGCTGCTCGCGGAGAATGCGCGCATACCGGTCGACAATCCCGCGACGCACCTCGAACTCACGATGATCCACGAGGCAATGCTGCTCGAGTACTCGGGCCGCCACCTCGCCATGATGGAGTGGGCCGCGGCCCTCAAGCTCTTCAACTACGCCTGCATCGGCTTCGCGCTCTTCATCCCGTGGGGCACGGGCACCGAGGCCGGCGGACCGGCGGCCCTGATGCTCGCCGCGCCGCTGCTCGCGCTCAAGCTCGCGGTCGCGGGCGCGGGACTCGCGGTGGTCGAGACGCTGTCGGCGAAGCTGCGCGTGTTCCGCGCGCCGGAATTCCTCGCGACCGCCTTCCTGCTCGCCGTCCTCGGCCTGCTCGTGTACCTGCTGCTCGGAGCCTGAGCGCGTGGCCCCCTTATCGTTCGACCTGCAACTGCTGAACGGCTGCGCCGCGCTGCTGCTGCTGCTGTCGTTCTCGATGCTCTCCCAGCGGCGCATCGTCAACCTGGTGAACCTGCTGGCGCTGCAGGGCGCACTGCTGTGCGCCGCGACGCTGCTGGTCGCCGTCCGGACCGGGCAGGGGCACCTGTACCTGTCGGCGGTGTTGACGCTGGCGCTGAAGGTCGTGGGCCTGCCGCTGCTGCTGCACCGGCTGATCCGTCGGCTGAACGTGTACTGGGACGCCGAGCCTGTCATCAACGCGTCCGGCACGATGCTGATCGGGCTGCTGATCGTCGTCTTCGCCTTCGGCCTGGCCCAGCCCATCTCGGCGCTCGCCAGCACCGCGACGCGCAGCACGCTCGGCATCGCGATCGCCGTCATCCTGCTGGCGTTCCTGACGATGATCACGCGGCGCAAGGCGATGTCGCAGGTGGTGGCGTTCCTGTCGATGGAGAACGGGCTGTTCTTCGGCGCGATGAGCGCGACCTACGGCATGCCGATGGTGGTGGAACTTGGTGTGGCGCTGGACGTGCTGGTGGCCATGCTGGTGCTCGGCGTGTTCTTCTTCCAGATCCGCGAGCAGTTCGACAGCCTGGACCTGCATCACCTCGAGTCGCTGAAGGAGACCGAGTAGCATGGAACTGCTGCTGCTGCTCGGTGCCCCCGTAGCCGGTGCGCTCGTGCTGTGGCTGGCCGGTGCGCGGCGCAGCGCACCCGAGCTCAACGTGCTGTTCAGCGCGGCGACCTTCGGCGCCGCGTGCTGGCTGACGGCGCGGGTGATCTCCGGCGGGCCGATGCTGCTGTGGCGCGAGCAGTTCCTGATCGACCCGTTCAACGTGTTCCTCGTGACGCTGACGGCCCTCGTCGGCCTGACGACCGCGTTGTTCTCGCGGCCCTACATGCGGGTCGAGGCCGAGCACGGGCGGGTCAGCGGCGGGCGGTTGCGCCTCTACCACAGCATGTACCAGCTGTTCACCGCGACGATGCTGGTCGCGCTGACGACCAACAACCTGGGCCTGCTGTGGGTCGCGATGGAGGCGGCGACGCTGTCGACGGTGCTGCTCGTGACGCTGTACCGGACGCCCGCCAGCCTCGAGGCCGGCTGGAAGTACTTCATCCTGTGTGGCGTCGGCATCGCCCAGGCGCTGTTCGGGACGATGCTGATCTACTTCGCGGCCGAGCGCGTGCTGGGCGCCGAGGGCGTCACGGCGCTGCTCTGGACGCACCTCGACGCGGTCAAGGGCCAGCTCGAGCCGACCGTGCTCAGCCTCGCGTTCGTGTTCCTGCTGGTCGGATACGGCACCAAGGTCGGGCTCGCGCCGCTGCACAACTGGCTGCCGGACGCTCACGCGGAGGGCCCGACGCCGATCTCGGCCGTGCTCTCGGGCCTGCTGCTGAACGTCGCGATCTACGCGGTCGTGCGCTGCAAGGTGCTGGTGGAGGGCTCGCTGCGGTCGATGCTGCCTTCGCAGATGATGATGGGCTTCGGGCTGGTGTCGGTGCTGCTCGCGGCGCTGTTCCTCTGGCGCCAGCGGGACATCAAGCGCCTGTTCGCCTATTCGTCGATCGAGCACATGGGCATCGTGACCTTCGCTTTCGGCATGGGCGGGCCGGTCGCGAACTTCGCGGCCCTGCTGCACATGACCGTGCATTCGCTGACGAAGTCGGCGATCTTCTTCGCGGTCGGCCACGCGGCGCAGAAGGCCGGCTCGCAGCTGATCGAGAACATCCGGGGCCTGGTCACCATCAGCCCGACGATCGGCTGGGGCCTGATGCTGGGCTCGCTGGCAATCCTCGGGCTGCCGCCGTTCGGCGTCTTCGCGAGCGAGTTCCTGATCCTGACGACGGCGATGAAGCAGCAGCCGTGGGCTACGCCGCTGCTCCTGACGGCACTCGGCATCGCCTTTGCCGCCATCTTCGGCAAGGTCCAGCCGATGGTATTCGGCGACACGCAGGCGCGGCGCCTGCCGCACCCGCCCGCGCTGCTGCCGGTGTTCGTGCACCTTGGCCTGGTGCTGATGCTGGGCCTGTACGTGCCGCCCTACCTGGCGGGCTGGTACCGCGACGCCGCGCGGCTGATCGGGGGCCCCTGAGATGGCACTGACGCGATGGTGGTCGCGGGGCGAGCGACTGGCGGGCAAGCCGTCCGGCGCGCTGCTGGCGGTCGAGCCGCAGGAGTGGCTGGGCGTGGCGACCGACGTGGCGGCGGCGGGCGGGCAGCTGCTGGCACTCTGGGCCACCCGCTACCCCGACTGCTCGCCCGCGGCGCTGGTGCGGGCGGCCTATCTCGTTGACGGCGGCCTGCTCGTCGCACAGCTGCCGGTCGCGGATCCGGCGCATCGCTACCGGGGGCTGCAGGAGCTCTATCCCGCCGCTGCGCGGATGCAGCGCGCGGCGGCCGACCTCACCGGCATCCTCTCGGATGCGGCCGATCGCCGCCCGTGGCTGCGCCACGCGGCCTGGGCGCCCGACCAGCATCCGCTCAGCGCGCCGCCGCCGATCCCGGCGGCGCCGGCCGTCGACGACTACGCCTTCGTCCGGGTCGAGGGGGAGGGCGTGCACGAAATCGCGGTCGGGCCGGTGCACGCCGGCATCATCGAACCGGGACACTTCCGCTTCTCGGTCGTCGGCGAGAAGGTGCTGAAGCTCGAAGAGCGGCTCGGCTACGTCCACAAGGGCATCGAGCGCCGCTTCACCGAATTGCCGCTGCTGGACGGGCATCGCCTGGCGGCGCGCGTCTCGGGCGATTCGGCGGTGGCCTATGCATGGGCGTACTGCCAGGCGCTCGAGGGCATGACCGGCACCGCCGTGCCGCCCCGCGCGCTGTGGCTGCGCGCTCTGTGCCTCGAGCTCGAGCGGGTGCAGAACCACCTGGGGGACCTCGGCGCGCTCGGCAACGACGCCGGCTTCGCGTTCGGCCTCGCGCAGTTCTCGCGCCTCAAGGAGGAGCTGACGCGCGCGATCGGCGCGACCCTCGGCCAGCGTTACCTGCTCGACGCGGTGGTCCCGGGCGGTGTCGCGGTCGACCTGCAGGACCAGGCGGCGCGGACGCTCGCGGTCGTGCTCGCGCGCACGTCGAGCCGGGTCCGCGAGCTGCATGCCATCTACGATGACCACGCCGGCGTACGCGACCGCTTCGCGGGCGCGGGCCGCGTCGAGCCGGAGCTGGCGCAGCGGCTCGGCCTCATCGGGCTCGCGGGCCGCGCGAGCGGGCAGGGATCCGACCTGCGCGTCGATTCACCGTGGCCGCCGTACCACGTGATCACGCCGAAGCTGTGCATGCGTCGCGACGGCGACGTCGCAGCGCGCGTGGCGGTGCGCTTCGACGAGGTGGAGGAATCCTGCCGCCTCGCGCGGGCACTGCTCAGCGAGCTACCGGGCGGCGCACTCGCCGCGCCGGTGCCGGCGGCGGTCGCGGCGCCGCTCGGCGTCGGAGTCATCGAGGGCTGGCGCGGTCCCGTCCTGGTCGCGCTCGAATCGCGCGAGCCGGGCCGCATCCACCGCTGCCACGCGCACGACCCGTCCTGGCAGAACTGGCCGGTGATCGAACACGCGGTGATGGGCAACATCGTCCCGGACTTCCCGCTCATCAACAAGTCCTTCAACCTGTCCTACAGCGGACACGACCTCTAGCCATGCTCAAGACCCTGCGCACCATCGCCGGCGTCGGCATCGTCTCGGAATCGCCTCCGGAACCGGACGACGAGCTGCGCCTGCGCGACGCGCTGCAGGCGCAGATCCAGTCCGTGCTGGGCCGGGCGCTGGCGATCCGCGCCGTCGACTCCGGGTCGTGCAACGGCTGCGAGCTCGAGATCCACGCGCTCAACAATCCGATCTACAACATCGAGGGTCTCGGGATCCGGTTCGTCGCGAGCCCGCGCCACGCGGACCTGCTGCTGGTGACGGGCCCGGTGTCCTGGAACATGGCCGCTGCGCTCAAGCGCACCTACGAGGCGATGCCCGACCCGAAGCTGGTCGTCGCCGTCGGCGACTGCGGCTGCGACGGCGGCGTGTTCGGCCGCAGCTACGCCTGCGCCGGCCCGGTCTCCGCCATCCTGCCGGTCGACGTCGCCGTGCCCGGCTGCCCGCCGAGCCCGCAGCGGCTGCTGCAGGCGATCCTGACCGCGATCCGCCCGCGCCGCGCCTGAGCCGCGGCCGGGGGCCTGCGCTACAGTTGCACCGTGCTCGAGCTGCCCGACGCCGCCGGCCGGATCCCCCTGGGACGCAGCGGTCTCACCGTCGCCCCGCTTGGCTGGGGCACATGGCGTCTGGTGGACGTGGATGTCGCCACGGCGCGGCGGCGCGTCGAAGCGGCGCTGGACGCCGGCTTCACCCTCGTCGACACCGCCGACGTGTACGGCCTCGGAACCTCGTCGGGGTTCGGCGGTGCGGAGACGCTGCTCGGCCGCGTGCTGCACGAGGCGCCGGCGCTGCGCCGCCGGATGGTGCTGGCCACCAAGGCCGGCATTGCGCCCGGCGTGCCCTACGACGCGCGCGCAGTGCACCTGGTGGCCGCCTGCGAGGCGTCGCTCGCGCGGCTCGACGTCGAGCAGGTCGACCTGCTGCAGGTGCACCGGCCAGACCTGCTCGCGCACCCGGCCGAGGTCGCCGGCGCCCTGGCTACGCTGCACCGCCAGGGGAAGATCCGCGCCGCCGGCGTCTCCAACTACACGGTGGCGCAGTCGCGCGCGCTGCTCGCCCACCTCGATATCCCGCTCGCGAGCCTGCAACCGGAGTTCTCGGCGCTGGTTCCCACGCCACTGGCGGACGGCGTGCTCGACTTCGCGCTCGAGCAGGGCCTCGGGGTGCTGGCGTGGTCGCCGCTGGCCCAGGGCCGCATCGCCCGCGGCGGCGGCGACGAGCGCACGCACGCGGTGACGGCTGTGCTCGACCGCATCGCACAGGACTTTGGCGTCCCGCGCACTGCGGTGGCCTACGCCTGGATCATGGCGCATCCGGCGCGCCCGGTCCCGCTCGTCGGCGCCCAGTCACCGCAGCACATCGCCGAGGCGCTGGCTGCGTTCCGCGTGCGCCTCAGCCGGGCCGACTGGTACCGCGTCCTCGAGGCGGCACTCGGCACGCCGATGCCCTGATCGACCGCCCGGTTGCGCCGCCGCCGACCGCCTAGGCGGGTCCGTCCAGCAATTGGCAGAACAGCGCGGCGATCGCGATGTCCTCGGCGGCGATGCCCGTCAGGTCGACGATGCTGATGTCGTCCCGCGCGCGCTGCAGCCGCACCCTACCGCTCAGCACCGCACCCAGCGGAACCGCCCGCTCCGCCGCCACGCTGCCCGCCCGCACCGCCGCTCCGAAGTCGCCGTGGTCGAGCGCCTGCGCGAGGTCGTCCACGAGCACGTGGGCGGCGCCCGCGAACAGGTCCGTCGGCAGCTCCTGCTTGCCGGGACTGTCGGCGCCGAGCGCGACGAGGTGCGTACCGGGCCGCACCGATCCCGCCGGGAACAGCGGTGCGCTCGACGGCGTGGCGGTGACCACGACGCCGCTGCGCTCGAGGAGTTCCTCGAGGCTGGCGACCGCCACCACCGCGCGGCCGGCGCGCGAGGCCGCGGCGGCGAGCGCGACTGCGCGCCCCGCGTCGCGCCCCCACACGAGGCACGGGCGATCGCCGAGCGTCTCCGGCAGCCACTCGAGCGCGAGCGACGCCTGCAGCCCCGTGCCAACGACCCCGATTGCCCCAGTCGCCGGCGCCAGTACCTGCGCGGCCAGCGCGGTCGCCGCGGCGGTGCGCCAGGCGGTAAGCCACCCCTCGTCCTGCAGCAGGACCCGGGGCGCACCGGTCCGGGCATCGAAGACCAGCACCAGGCCGTGGTTCGACGGCAGGCCACGCGCGGCGTTCTCGTAGAACCCGGTCGCGATCTTCACCGCGAAGGTGTCGGCGCCCGCGACGTGTCCGAACTTGATGTGGCAGTCGCCGGGCGGTTCGCGGAACTGCAGCTGGCCGGGGAGCGGCGATTGCACGAGGCCCTGCGACTGCCAGACCAGCGCGTCGCGGACCGCCGCCAGCACGCGGCGCCGGTCGAGCAGCGGGCGCAGCCGCTCGATGCCGACGATGTCGAGGGAGCCGGCCACGGGCGAATCAGGCCGTGCCGTCGGCGCGGTGCCGCCGGTCCGGGTCGACCAGCAGCCACAGGCCCGCGGCGACCAGCGCAAACACGGTCCCGGTCGCGAACGCCGCATTCCAGTTCTGCTGTCCCGACAGGTAGGCGACGATCGGAATCCCGATGACGCCGCCGACGTTGCCACCGGTGTTCAGCACCCCGGTGGCCGCCATCGAGTCCGCCCGTGCCGCCCGCATCGTCGCGGCCCAGTACGGGCCCTCGGTGATCTCGGTCGCGAAGAACGCGAGAGTGAGTCCGGCCACCGCCGCCGCAGCGCTGGCGACGTGCGTGACGAGGAGCAGCAGCAGGCCGGCGAGCGGCAGGAACACCAGCGGCACGAGGCCGTAGCCCCTGCGCGCGCCGAAGCGCGCGACGAAGGCGTCGGTCATGAATCCGCCGACCGCGGAACCGACCGCGGCGCCGACCGGCGGCGCCATGGCGAGCACGCCACTCTGCAGCGCGTCCAGGTGCCGCTCCTGGACGAGGTAGAGGAAGCACCAGTTCGTGAGCAGGTAGAACAGGTAGTTCATGCACACGTACGAGACCGCGAGCGCCAGCACGTCGCGGTCCACGGCCAGTGCCATGAAGCGTTCCCAGGTGAGCCGGGGCCGCGGCTCGGTGGCGCCCGCGCCGAGCTCCGCGATCTCCTCGGGCCGCACCGATCGGTGCTCGCGCGGCGTGTCGCGTGCGTACCAGACCCAGAGCAGCGTCAGCAGCAGCGACGGCACCGACAGCCACAGCAGCGCCCCCTGCCAGCCGAAGCGCTGCGTCAGCAGCACGATCAGCGGCGGGGCGATGGCGGTCCCGAGCGTCATGCCGCTCGAGTTGATGCCGTTGGCCATGCCCCACTGGCGCGCCGGGAACCACGCCTCGCACACGCCGGCGAACACCGGGAAGCAGGGCGCCTGCGAGACGCCCAGAATCCCCTGGAAGACCACCAGCGCGATGAACATCGCGGTGCCGGTCAGCAGCATCGGCGCGACGGGCGTGGCGATCATCGCGAGGCAGCCGACGGCGCCGACGATGAAGTAGGTGAGCCGTGCGCCGTAGCGCTGGCCGAACGCGCCAGCCGGTGCCTGCATCACGGTGTACATCACCGTGAACGACCACATGATCCATCCGATCTGCATCTGGCTCAGGTGCAGTTCGGGTTCGATCCGCTCGGCCGCGATGCCGATGCTCGTGCGCTGGACGTAGGAGAGCATCGCGAAGCCGAACGTATAGATGAAGATCCACCAGCGGATCCTCACTGGCCGCCCCAATAGCGCCATTGCTCCCCCCGCGCGAGAAGGTCGCGCCGGCCGATTATGGCATCGCGGCGCAGGCCCCGCCCGGGCGGGTCACGCGCGCAGGCGCGCGCCGCGCGGGTCGTAGGGCGGCTCGGCGAGCAGTCGGGCCGGGCGCTCCTCGCCGACGACCGTCACGGTGAGCGGCGCCGGTGCGTCGGCGATCGAGCGCTCGACGTAGGCGAGCGCCAGGCTCGCCCCGACGTGGTGCCCATAGGCGCCCGACGTGACGTAGCCGACGCGGCGGCCGGCCGCGTGCACCGGCTCGTAGCCGGTGACGTCCGCATCGCCGGGGCCCAGCGCGAGCAGCACGAGGCGCTGGTCGGCGCCGCGCTCGCGATCCGCGAGTGCGGCCGCGCGCCCGATGAAGTCGCCCTTGTCGAACGCGACGTAGCGGTCGAGCCCGCACATCGACGGCGTGCAGGACGCGGTGAATTCCAGCGACCAGACGCCGTAGCCCTTCTCGAGGCGCAGGCTGTCCTGCGCTCGCATGCCGATCGGGCGCAGCCCGAGGTCTGCGCCGGCCTCCAGCAGCGCGCCCCACAGCGCGCGCTGCTGCAGCGCCGGGACGTTGATCTCGTAGCCGAGCTCGCCGGTCAGCGACAGGCGCGCGACGACCGCCCCGGTCGGCCCGACGTCGAGGCGGCGGCAGCCGAGGAACGGCAGCGCGGCGTCCGAGACGTCCTCGCGCGTGAGCCGTGCGAGGATCTGCCGCGAACTCGGTCCGGACAGCGAGAACCCGAGCCAGCTCTCGGAGAGGTTCTCGATCGTGACGCTCGCGGGCGGGCGCTGCTCGCGGAACCAGCGCAGGTGCCACTCCTGCAGGTAGTAGGAGCCGACGAGCCAGAACCGGTCCGGCCCCAGGCAGGTGACCGTCAGGTCGCCCATCAGCCGGCCGGACGGGCTCAGCATCGGCGCGAGCCTGAGCCGTCCGGGAGGCGGCAGGCGGTTCGCCAGCAGGCGATCGAGCCACGCCGCGGCGCCCGGCCCGGACACTTCGTAGCGGCCGTAGACCCCCGTGTCGAGCAGGCCGGCGGCGCTACGCGTCGCCGCAACCTCCGCGGCGACGAAGCGGTCGGCGTTGGAGCGCCGCAGGCTCGGCTCCTCGACGAAATCAGGCTCGCCGGGCGCGAAGTATTGAGGGGTCTCCATGCCCCACACCACGCCGAAGCGCGCGCCGAGCGCGCGCTGCGCGTCGTAGCTGGGCGTCATCTTGAGCGGCCGGCCCGCCCACAGCTCCTCGTTCGGATACGCGATCACGAAGCGCCGCGAGTAGAACTGCGCCGTCGTGTCACGCAGGTAGCGGTCGTTGCTCGCGAAGCGGCCGTAGCGTGCGACGTCCATGCCGAAGATGTCCGACCCGGGATCGCCCTCGGTCATCCAGTTGGCGAGCACGAGCCCGATCGCGCCACCCTGGGAGAAGCCGCCCATGCAGCCGCATGCGGCCCAGAAATTGCGCAGCCCCGGCACCGGGCCGACCAGCGGGTTGCCGTCCGGGGTGAACGTGAACGCGCCGTTGACCCAGCGGCGGATGCCCGCCTGCGCCAGCGACGGGAAGCGCCGAAACCCGATTTCCAGCTCCGGACTGATCCGGTCGATCTCCTCCGGGATCAGGTCCATGCCGTAGTCCCACTCCGCCCCCTCCGGTTTCCAGTGCTTGGGGTTGCGCTCGTAGACGCCGAGCAGCACGCCCTTGCGCTCCTGCTGCAGGTAGGTGAAGCCCTCGAGGTCGGTGACGCACGGCATCTCGTCCTGCCGCGCCTGCAGCACCGGCAGGTCTTCGGTGATCAGGTAGTGGTGCATCATCGGCAGCAGCGGCAGGTCGACGCCGGCCATCCGGCCGACCCGTCGCGCCCACAGGCCGGCGGCATTGACGACGTGCTCGGCCGTGACGGTGCCGAGTTCCGTATCCAGCCGCCAGTGGCCGTTTGCCAGTGCGCTCAGCGCGACCACGCGGTTGCGCAGGACGACGTCGGCGCCGCGCTTGCGCGCGGCGATGGCGAAGGCGTGCGTCGTGCCGTGCGGATCGACCGCACCCTCGTGCGGGTCGAACAGCCCCCCGAGCAGCCCCGCCGGATCGACGATCGGGCAGTCCGCGACGATTTCCTCGGCCGTCGCCAGGCGCGCCTCGATGCCGAGCGTCTGGTAGACCGCGTACTCGGACCTCAGCCACTCCCACCGCGCCGGCGTCGTCGCGAGGCTGTAGCCGCCCGGCATGTGCATGCCGACGCTCTGGCCGCTCTCGGCCTCGATCTCCTTGTAGAGCTTGATCGTGTAGGTCTGAAGCGCGGCGATGTTCGGGTCGTCGTTGATCGCGTGGAACCCGGCGGCCGCATGCCAGGTGGATCCCGCAGTCAGTTCGGCGCGCTCGATCAGCGCGATGTCCGTCCAGCCGCGCCGCGCGAGGTGGTAGAGAACGCTGGCGCCGACGATGCCGCCGCCGATGATGACTGCCCGATAATGGCTCTTCACGTCCGTGGCCCTCCCTTCAGCCGATTATGCTTGAGCCCGCTTCCGTACTCGACCGCGCGGCGGCCGATCGGGCACAGTGGCGGGCGGCGGCGCGGGCGGCGGAGGGACAGGATGGGTACACGGGGTGCACTGCGCTGGGCGGCAATCGCCGCCACTGTCGGGGTGGTCGCGCTTGGCGGAGCGCTCGCGGCCCCCTACCTGTACGCGGAGCACTGGGCGCGCGGTCACCCGGCCGAGCTCTCGCCGCTTCCGACGCGGCCCGTGCGCGGGCGGTGGTTCGACGACTACTACCTCGTCGAGACGCTCGATGCCGCGACCTACGCGATCGGCGAGCCGCGCTCCGACCAGGGCAACTACAGCTACCTGATCGTCGGTTCCGCGCGCGCCGTGCTCTTTGACGCCGGCACCGGCAAGCGCGACATCGTGCCGGTGGTCCGCTCGCTGACCCGCCTGCCCGTCACCGTCGTGCCTTCGCACCTGCATTTCGATCACGTCGGCGCGCTCGGCCGGTTCGATCGCACGGCACTGCTCGACTCGGGAGACCTGCGCGCCCGCGCGTCCGACGGCACGCTGCAACTGGGGCGCTACGAGTTCATGGGCCTGTACGACGGCCTGGAGCCGCCCCGGTTCCGGGTAGAGGAATGGTGGCGGCCGGGCCAGTCGCTGGACCTGGGGGGTCGCCAGCTCACGGTGCTGCACACGCCCGGGCACACGCCGACGTCGCTGTCTCTCTATGACGCCGAACGCCGGCAGCTCTTCTGCGGCGACTTCATGTACCCCGGACTGCTGTACGCGTTCCTGCCCGGGGCGAGCCGCAGCGCCTACCGCGAGTCGGCGGCGCGGTTGCTGGCACTGCTCGATTCCCGGACGACGCTGTTCACCGCCCACCTGGCCGACGACCCCCCCGAGATTGCCGCACCGCGCCTGCAGGTGGCGGACCTCCGGGCGCTGCACGAGGCGCTGACCGAGATCGCGCGCGGACGCGCGCGAGCGCAGGGGTTCTATCCGCGCATCTTCCCGGTGCGTGGCGTCGTGCGATACGGCGACGCCTTCCCGTGGAACGCCCGGTGAACGGCGGGCCCGCCGCCGGCGCGTCGCCGGTGCAGCCGCTCGACGAGGTCGCGCTGCTTGCCCTCAATGCCGCGCACGAGCGGGAGACCGGACCGCTCGATGCCACGGCGTGGCGGCGATTGCGGGACCAGGCGTTCCACGTCGGCGCTGTCGACGGCGGCGCGACTGCCTTCCTGCTGGCCCTGGATCAGGAGGCGCGCTACGACAGCCCGAACTTTCGCTGGTTCCAGGCGCGCTTTGCGCGCTTCGTGTACGTCGACCGTGTCATCGTTTCGCCCGCTGCGCGCGGCCGTGGTCTGGGACGGCGGCTCTATATGGAACTGTTCGCGCGCGCCGCCGCTGCCGGACACGAGTTCGTCGCCTGCGAGGTGAACGTCCGGCCGCCCAATCCCACGTCCGACGCCTTCCACGCCGCGCTGGGCTTTCGCGAGGTCGGGCGGGCGGAGATCGCCGGCGGGGCCAAGGCGGTCGCCTACTACGTGCGCGACCTCGGCGGCGCCTGCGCGCCGGGCTGACGCGCCGGCGCGAACGCGCGGGGGGCGGCGATACCGCACACGGTGAGTGCCGGTGTACACTCCGGCGCCTCATGAGCACGCGGATCGCCACGACCTGGGTCGCCCGCTCGCGGCGCGCGACGGCGGAGCACGCCGCGTGAGCGGACCGCAGCCCCGCTACTCGGCGTGGTCGCTGCTGCGGGCGCGGCTGTCGGGCGATGGGTACTGGCGTCCGCTGTGGGGCGGCCGCCCGCTGCGCGACGCGTACGACGTCGTCGTCGTGGGCGCGGGCGGCCACGGCCTCGCGACCGCCTTCCATCTGGCGCGCGACCACGGCGTGGCGCGCGTGGCGGTCCTCGAGAAGCGCCTGGTCGGCTACGGCAATGTCGGGCGCAACACGACGATCGTGCGCTCGAACTACCTGCTGCCGGAGAACCACTACTTCTACGAGGACTCGCTGCGGCGCTGGGAGACGCTGTCGCGGGACCTCAACTACAACGTGATGTACAGTCCGCGCGGCGTCGTCGACCTCGCGCTGTCCGATGACGACCTGTCGGGCATGGCGCGGCGCGGCAATGCGATGCGCCTCGCCGGCATCGACTGCGAGCTGCTCGACCTGGCGGCGCTGGAGCGCTTCTGCCCGGAACTCGAGCCGCGGCGGACGCGCCGCTTCCCGATCGTCGGTGCGCTGGTCCAGCGCCGCGGCGGCACGGTCCGGCACGACGCCGTTGCCTGGGGTTACGCGCGGGCGGCGAGTGCGCTCGGCGTCGACATCATCGAGGACTGCGAGGTGACGGGGCTGCGCACGGCGGGCGGCGTGGCCACCGGTGTCGAGACGACCCGCGGCTACGTCCGCGCCGAGCGCGTCGTATTCGCGACGGCCGGCCACACCGGCATGGTCGGGACCATGCTCGGGATTCCGCTGCCGATCGAGACGCACCTGCTGCAGGCGATGGTGTCGGAGCCGATCAAGCCGCTGCTGCACACCGTGCTCGTCTACGTCTTCCCCGGTCACGGCGAGACGTACATCTGCCAGTCCGACCGCGGCGGCCTCGTCATGGGCGGACACCTCGACGGCTTTCCGTCCTACACGCGCGAAGGCCGGTGGGACCGCCTCGAGGAGGTCGTCGAGGGCGCGATCGAACTGTTCCCGCAGATCGGCGGGGTCAGGATCCTGCGCCAGTGGGCCGGGACCAACGACATGACGATGGACGGCAGCCCGATCATCGACCGGCTCGGGTACGACAACGTCTTCGTCAACGCCGGCTGGTGCTACGGCGGCTTCAAGGCGATTCCGGCCTCTGGGGCGGCCTGCGCTGCCCTAGTCGCCACGGGCACGGCGCCCGACCTCATCCGCGCGTTCCGCCTGTCGCGCTTCGCGTCCGGCCACCTGCTTGACGAGCGTGGCGGCGGACCGTTCCCGGTGCGGCTGTGACGCGCCTCGTGTGCCCCTTCTGCGGACCGCGGCACCTGCGCGAATTCGAGTTCCACAAGACGCTGCCGGCCCCGGGGGCGGGGGAGTTCGCGAGCGTGTACGAGCGCGTCGACAGCCTCGAGCTCAGCGTCGAGCACTGGCAGCACGTCGGTGGCTGCCGCGGCTGGTTGCTGGTACGCCGCAACCCGTCGACCGGCGCGGTCCTCGACTGCCGGCTCGTCGGTGGCGGGGGCGCCGCATGACACCGCGGCGTGGCACGCGCGTGGGCCCGGACGCCGTCCGGTTCTCGTTCGACGGCCGCACGCTGCACGGGCAGGTTGGCGACACGGCCGCGTCGGCGCTGCTGGCGGCCGGCGTGCGCCGCGTGGGCCGCAGCGTGAAGTATCGCCGGCTCCGCGGCGTCATGACCGCCGGTCCCGAGGAGCCGAACGCGTTGTTCACCGTCGGCACCGCGCCGGCCGTGATCCCCAACGTGCCCGCGCCGCAGCTCGAGTTGCGCGAAGGCATGGTGCTGCGCAGCCAGAACCGCTGGCCGTCGCTCGAATTCGACGTCGCATCGCTGTTGCAGGCGGGCGGCGGGTTCTTCGGCGCAGGCTTCTACTACAAGACCTTCATCTGGCCGTCGTGGCGCACCTATGAATCGCTGATCCGCTCGCTCGCCGGACTCGGCGAGGCACCCGGCGCCTGCAACATCGGGCCGGTCGCCGTGGAACACCTGGGGTGCGACGTGCTCGTCGCGGGCGGCGGCGCGGCGGGGCTCGCGGCGGCGCGCGCGGCCACGCGCGCGGGAGCCCGCGTCGTGCTGTGCGAGCGCGATCCGGTCTGTGGCGGCGAGCTCGAGTTCGAGGGGGGCACCGTCGATGGGCGAGCCGGTGGCGCATGGGCGGAGACGGTCGTCGCCGAATTGCGGGCGGCGGGCGCGAGGGTCCTGACCGGCACGACGCTCGTCGGCGGGTCCGGCGGCGAGATGATCGCGCATGCCGAGCCCGGCGGCCTGGCCGGCGCGAACGCCGTCTACAAGATCAGCCCACGCGCCTTCGTGATCGCCATGGGAGCGGTCGAGCGGCCCATCGCGTTCGTCGACAACGACCTTCCCGGCGTGATGCTGCTCGGTGCGGCCGAGCGCTACCTCGCCCGCTACGGCGCGCGAGCGGGGCGCGACGTCGTGCTGTTCGCCAGCCACGACCGCGTCTACGCCTCCGCCGCGCGACTCGCGGCCGGCGGCATGCGCGTGCGCGCCATCGTCGATGCGCGGCAGCCGGACGAGATCGGCGCGGCGGATCTGCGCGATGCGCTCGGGCGCGACGGGACCGAATGCCTCGCCGGCCATGCGGTGCTTGCCGCGAGCGGCGGTCGCGCCGTGAGCGGCGCGCGCATCGCGCCGCTCGCGGCGCCGCGGCAGGCCCGCACCGTCCCGTGTGACGCGATCCTGGTGAGCGGTGGCTGGACACCGGCGCTCCACGCGGGCGTGCAGGAAGGCGGTGCGCGTCTCTATGACCCGCGGTCCGGTGGCTTCGTGGCGGGCGAACAGCCGGAGTGGCGGCTCCTTGCGGGGGCGGCGAACGGACAGTTCGAGCTCGGACCGGCGCTCGCGGACGGGGTGGCCGCGGGCATGCGCGCGGCTCGCATCGCCGGGCGGCAGCCGCTGACCGACCCCCCGCCCGACGGGCGCGGCGACGCCGCGCCCCGTGGGCGCGCGTTCTGGCGCTCGCCGGCGTCCTCGGCAGAGGAGAAGCGCCAGTTCGTCGACCCCCAGAACGACGTCACGGTGGCCGACCTGCGCGCCTCGCTCGCGGAGGGCTTCGTCGACATCGAGCACGTGAAGCGGTACACGGCGCTGGGATTCGGTACCGACCAGGGCCGCATCGGCGGCTTGCTGGGTGCCGCGGTGCTCGCCGAGATCCGCGGCCGTCCGCTGGAGGACGTCGGCACGAGCCGCCTGCGGCCGCCGTTCCACCCGGTGTCGATGCGGTCGCTGGCCGGCTGGCGCGTCGGTGCGGCACTGCGACCGGCGCGACGCACGCCGCTGCACGACTGGCACGTCGAGCATGGCGCGGTTCTCGAATCGATGGGCCTGTGGATGCGGCCGCGCTTCTACCGCGCCAACGGTGACGACGCCTTCGCGGCCGGGATCGCCGAGGCACGGCGCGTGCGCGACAGCGGCGGCATCGCCGACGGCTCCACGCTCGGCAAGATCGAAGTGGCCGGGCCCGATGCGGCGGCGTTTCTCGACCGCCTCTACCTCAGCAAGGCCAGCTCCATCCGGGTGGGCCGCAGCAAGTACATGGTCAATCTTCGCGAGGACGGCATGGTGCTCGACGACGGCATCGTGCTGCGCCTGGCGCCCGACCGCTACATCGCCACGACCAGCTCGGGGCACGGTCCGCACATGCTGTCGCACTTCGAGCACTACCGCGACACCGACTGGAGCGGCCGCGCGGTCACGGTGACCGACGTGACGGAGGCCTGGGCGGCGATCGTGGTCGCCGGGCCGCGCAGCCGCGATGCGCTGCGCGGGGTCCTCGGCGCTGAATGGGAAGCGTCGCTCGCGCGCCTGCGGCACATGGACTTCGCGACGGGGCGCTTCGGCGGCCGCGAGCTGACGGTGCTGCGGGCGAGCTTCTCCGGCGAGCTGGCCTTCGAGCTGCACTGCCGTCCGGCGATCGCCCGCCCGCTCTGGGAGGCGCTCGTGGCCGCCGGACTGCCACCGTACGGGCTCGAGGCGCTCGACATACTGCGCGTCGAAAAGGGCTACCTGACGACGGCAGAGATCAATGGCCAGACGACGCCGTTCGACCTTGGCATGGAGGGCCTGGTGGGGCTCGGCAACGACTGCATCGGCCGCGGGCTGCTCGAGCGGCCCGCTTTCCGGGAGGCCAGCCGGCCGGGCCTCGTGGGCCTGCGCGCGGCGGACGGCAAGGCACGCTTCCTGGCCGGCGCGCAGCTCACCGACCGGGCCGCCGGCTCGCGCCCGTTGGGCTACGTGACCTCCAGCGTCTACAGCCCGGCCTGCCGCGAGTGGATCGGGCTTGCGCTGGTGCCGCGCAGCCACGCGGCCGCGGGCGCGCTGCTGCTCGCGCGCGATCCGCTGCGCGAGGGCGACGTCGAGGTGCGCGTCACCCCGGCCGTCCACTTCGACCCAGGCGCGGAGCGGATGAAGTCGTGACGCGCGCGGCCGTCAGCTCCGGCTTCACGCTCGAACCGCAGACCGCGGGGCGAACGCTCGAGTTCGCGGCGTTCGGGTTCCCGCTCGGCGGTGCGTTCGTGGTCGGCTGGCCGGCCGCGCCCGGCGCGGTCCGCTACGAGGCTGACGATCAACCGGCGCTGCTGCACTTCGCGCCCGCGCGCTGGCTGGTGCCGCAGCCGCACCCGGACATCGAGGCGCTGCTGCAGGCGGCCGTCGACGCCGGCGCCGGCATCGTCGTCGACGTCGAGGGCAAGTGGCAGCCGCTGCTGCTGCGCGGACCGGGGGCGAAGCGGGTGCTGGCGACGGCGGTCGATATCGAGTCGGCGCTGCACGAACGGGCGTGCGCGGCGCTGACGCTCTTCGACTGTCCGAGCATCGTGGCGGCGTGCGCCGGCGGCTACTCGCTGTGGGTACGCGCCAGCTATGCCGCGGATTTCATCGCGGCCGTGGAGCGCCTGGGCGCCTGACCGGGATGGCCGGCACGTGTCCGTCGGCGTGTCGGCTGCACTGTGATCGCGGCGAGGGCTGCGGATGAAGGTCACGCGTAGAGCTCGGTGCGGCTCGGCGCAGTCAGCCGCCGGCGCATCGCCAGTGCCGCCGGCCAGGGCGTTGGCGGCTCCCGGCCGCACGTGCACCGGGGCGACGGCGTCCGGCGAGGCCCGCCCCGCGTCCCCGGCCGAATCGCGCGGGCATCGACTGATGGGCCCTCCGAACACCCGCCGCCCGCCGTGCGCCCTCTGGTTCGTCGCCGTCGTGGCGCTGCTGGCGCTGCCGGTCGCCGGCGTCGCCTCGCCAGCCTCATCGCTGCAGACCGTGAGCGTGGCGACCCCGGCGACACCGACACGCTGGTCCGCCGTCGCCGGCGGACTGATGCAACTCGTCGATCCCTGGGGCGATGCCGACAAGGCGCTGCGACTGAAGCGCCTTGCCGCCGAGGATCGCTTCGACCTGCCGCGCCGGATGCAGCAGCACCTGCTCGAGGCGCTCGCCAGCCGCGGTCGGGTCGCGGTACCGCTCACGATCCAGCGGCCGCCCGAGCTTTCCCCGGGCCCGCTCGCGCGCGACCGATTGCCGGAGAAGCTCCTGCCCGGGGTGCTGCTCGACGTCAGCGTCGAGTGGTTCGGCGTCTACCGCAGCGGCGCACTCGAGCCGTACCGGCCGATGGTCGCGGTGGGATTTCGGGTGGTCGGGGCCGGCGGAATGCTCGAGCAGAGCACGCGTCGCATCCTGTACAACGTGCCCGCGAGCCTGACCCGGGGCGGCGAGGTCGTGGTCGCAACCGGCGATTGCGACTGGAAGTCCTTCGATGCCGTCACGCTCGACCGCGCCCGCCTGTGGGGCTGCATGGACGCGGCGCTCGAGCAGGTGGCGGACCGGATCGGGATGCAGGTGCCTGGACCGTGATCCGCAGGCGGACCCCGGCGCGAACTCATGACACAGGAGGCCGGCCATGAAGCTGTTCTGGTGCCCGAAGACGCGCGCGGTACGCGCGGTCTGGATGCTCGAGGAACTCGGCGTTCCCTACGAGCGCGTGCTGATCGACATCCGCGATGTACAGGCGAAGGCCAATCCCGCCTTTCGAGCGGCGTCCCCCATGGGCAAGGTGCCGGCGCTCGAGGATGGCGCGACGCGGATCTGGGACTCCGGGGCGATCTGCGCCTACCTCGCTGACCAGAATCCCGGCGCCCACCTCGCCCCGGCCGTCGGTCATCCCGACCGCGGGCGATACCTGCAGTGGCTCATGTACACCAACTCGGTGATCGAGCCGGCCATGGCCGAGAAGTTATCGAAGGCGCCCGTGAGCACGGTGGCGCATGGCTGGGGCAGCTACGAGTTGATGCTCGACACGCTGCGGGCAGGTCTGGCCGGAGGGCCGTGGATCCTGGGCGAGCGGTTCTCCGCAGCGGACGTGATGCTGGGCACCGCGTGCCACTTCCTGCGCCAATTCAAGATGCTCGAGTCCGACCCGGTCGTGTTTCCGTACGTCGATCGATGCGCTGCGCGACCGGCGTTCCAGCGTGCGATGGCTCTCGAGGTGCTGCCCTAGCCGGCGGCAGGCCGGCGCGGTGCATGCGCGCGCCGACCCGCCGCGTGCGGATGCCGACACCCGCACCAAAGAGAGGCGTCGCCGGCGCCGCCCGCGCCAGAATGGGGCGGGTGGTCGCGGTCGTGGCGCTAGCCCGTTGATTTGCCGTCGGCGCCGGCGGGTACGAGTCTTGCTTGGGCACTGGCGGATTCCGCGGTCGAGCGAGGCCCCATGCGACTACCCCGCCAGGCGCTGCTGGATGGCCTGCGTGCATTCAGCGTGGCGGCGCGGCAGCTCAGCTTCAAGGCGGCCGCCGACGCACTGTTCGTCACGCCATCGGCGATCAGCCACCGGATCCGCGATCTGGAGCGGCACCTCGGGCAGCGGGTGTTCGTGCGCAAGACGCGCGCCGTCGAGCTCACTGACGCCGGGCGCGAGCTCCTGGAGGAGGTGGAGCCGCTGCTCGCCGGGCTCGACGCCGCGCTCGATCACGCCGCGGACCGGGCGCGGCGCCGCCGGCTGCGGGTCGCTGCGCCCACGTTCCTCGCGACGGACCTGCTGATCCCGAGTCTGCGCAGCTTCTATGGCATGCAGCCGCGGATCGACCTCGAGCTGCTCACGGCACCCCAGCTCGCCGAGCATGGTGCCCACGCCGACATCTCGATCGTGATCGCGCCTGGGCCGCCGCCGGCGCAGATCGCGACGCGCCTGTTCAGCCCGCGCTTCGTCGCGGCAACCGCGCGACCGGTGGCGATGGTGGCCCGCGAGCTCGGGAATCGAGTGTTCGAGAAGCACCGTCGCATCGTGTATCGCCACCGCGCCGAGCTCTGGACGCGCTGGTTCGCCACGACGGGCTTCCCCGGGGCACGCAGCGCCACCGTGCTCAATGTCGACACGCTACCCGCGGCCATCGGCGCTGCCGAGCAGGGCCTCGGCATCACGCTCGTGCCGACCTTCGTTTGCGAGCGCCGGTTGCGCCGGGGACGGCTCGTCCGGATCAGCGACGCCGAGGTCGAATCGGGCGATGCCTACTTCCTGGTCCACCGCCACGAGGACCGCGCGCGACCCGAGGTGCGCGCGTTCCTCAGCTGGGCTCTGACCGAGCTGCGCCGCTGACGGCAGCCGGACGCCCGTCGTCGACGGTCAGCGGCCGGCGCGCTCCGTCTCGTGCAGGAACGCGGTCAGCTCGGACTTCCAAAGCGCCGCCCACGTGTGCGAGCCGTGGCCGCGCGTCCGCTCGCTCACCGGCAGCAGCACGAAGCGGCCGTGCGCGAGCCGCTTGACCTGCGCCTCGGCGATGCCCAGTTCCGGCGGATTGATGAAGTCGTCCGCGGAATTGATCCACAGCACGGGCGCGCGGATGTCGCCGAGGCGCGCCGCCGGGTCGTAGTCGTGCGACGCGCCGACCTGGTAGAGCAGGTCGTTCGCGTCCAGGGTGGCGAGCGACGCCCGCGTGGATTCGGCAACCCGCTGGTCGGCGGCCTCGCGCGTCGGGTAGGCGCTCTGGAAGTAGAGCGGCGCACTGCCGGCGATCACCAGCAGGTCGGACGCGGTGCGCAGGGCCTCGCGCGGCTCGCTGTGGTATTCGCCGCCCGCCCAGGCCGGGTCGTCGCGAATTGCGTCGATGACCATGCGGCGCCACATGCGGTTGCGGCCGGCGATCTGCACCGGCAGGCACGCGAGCGGCACCATCGCGTCCATGAAGTCCGGGTATGTCTCTCCCCAGACGAACGCGTGCATGCAGCCCATCGACGTGCCCATCAGCAGCCGGAGCCGGTCGACCCCCAGTCCCTGCGTCAGCAGCAGGTGTTGCGCCGCGACCATGTCGGCGTACCCGTATTCCGGGAAGCGGGCATGCAGGCCATCACTCGGCTTGGACGACTTCCCGTGGCCGATGCCGTCGGGGAGGATGACGTAGTACTTCGCGACGTCGAGGGGCTGGCCGGGTCCGAAGAGTTCGCCGGCGAACTGCGGCCGAAGGAACTGGTGCCCGTCGCCGCCGGTGCCATGCAGCACCAGCACGGCGTTGGTGACATGCCCGGCCGCGTCGCGCACTGGCCGGCCGAGCGTCGTGTAGTGGAGGCGCAGTTCGGGGAGCGTGGCCCCGGACGAGAAGCGAAAGTCGCGGACGACGTAGTCGCCCTCCTGCGTGGGCAGCGCTGCGGGCTCCGCGCACACCGGCGCGGCGACCGCCAGCAGCAGGAATCCTAGCAAGCTGCGCATGGGATGCTCCCGGCGGCATGCGCCGCACCGGCACGGAGGGAGGCCGACTGTAACCCAGATGGACGGGTCCGGTGGGCGCGGGTCGCAGCCCCGGACCGCGCGCCCGCGTCGCTAGTCAGTGAGCGCGATCTCGACGCGCTTGTTGCGCTTGCCCTCGTTGCGGATCCTTAGGACGCGGATCGGGCCGATCTCGCCGAGGTTGCGGACGTGCGTACCGCCGCAGGGCTGCAGGTCGATCCCGGGGATTCGCAGCAGCCGCACCCGGCCGGCGCCGCGCGGTGGCTGGACGCTCATCGTCTTGACGAGTTCCGGCCGGGCATCGAGCTCGGCGTCGGTGATCCAAACGGTCTCGGTGTCGATGGCGCGGGCCGTGATCTCGTTGACCTCGCGCTCGATGCGCGCCGCGTCGAGCAGCGCGAGGTCGATGTCGAAATCGAGGCGCGCCTTGTCGGGCGCGATCTGGCCGCCTGTCACCGGCGCGACGACCACGCACGACATCACGTGCAGCGCCGTGTGCAGCCGCATCAGGCGGTGGCGCCGTGGCCAGTCGATCTCGATCTGCACGCTCTCGCCCGCCTGCGGCACCTCGGCGCCCGGGGCGGGTACGTGCAGCACCTGGTCGAGCGCCTCGCCCTTGCGCGTATCGACGATCGTCAGCCGCTCGCCGCCGGCACGGACGAAGGCGCCGGTGTCGCCCGGCTGCCCCCCGCCCGTCGGGTAGAAGACCGTCCGGTCGAGTTCAATGCCACGCTCGTGCACTGCGACGACACGCGCGGTTGCGGCCCGCAGGTAGGCGTCATTGCGAAACAGCAGATCAGTCGCCATGAGGTCGGATCCCGCAGGTGCCGCCGAAGCGGGGCGCCGACTCTACCGGATCGGCGCGCGGCGGGCGATGCGCGGTCACCGGGGCTTGCTCGCCCGCAGGTGCCCGGGGCGCAGCTCGCCGCGGCGCACCACCAGCACCAGCTGGCGCCAGTCGGCGATGAAGTGCTCGGCGCGGTCCTGGCCGAGGCGCTCCACGATCAGTGCGCGCATGGGCCCCTCCAGCGCTGCCAGCTCGCGCTCTGCCAGCCCGAGGTACCACGCATTGCGGTCGCGCACCTCGACATCGACGAAGCCCGCCGCCTGCAGCGCCGCGGCGCTCTCCTCGAGCGTCGCCATGTTGTAGGCGATGCCCTCGAGCCTGAAGAACTCCAGCATCTCGGGCGAGTAGCCGCCGCTGCCGCCGCGCAGCCAGTCACTGGCCAGGAAGCGCCCACCCGGCCTCAGCACGCGCTGCGCCTCGCGAAAGACCGCGGGCTTGTCCGGGATCTGCACGATCGCATCCTTGGAGAAGACGACGTCGAACGATCCCGCAGCGAAGGGCAGCGGTCCGGGCGCGACGAGCTGGCTGCGGATGCGCCCGGCCAGCCCGGCGCGCGCCACGCGCTCGTCCATCTGGCGCAGCAGCTGCGGGTCGACGTCGATGCCGACGACCGAGCGGGCGCCGTGGGCGGTCACCAGCAACTGGTCGACCGCGCCGAGGCCGGCGCCGATGTCGAGGACGTCGCAGCCACTGATGTCGCAACCCTCGAGCACGCGCGCCACTTCCTCCGGGCCGCCCGGCGACAGGAACCCGTCGCCCCACAGCAGCTGCAGCAGCAGCTGCATGCCCGCGTCGTATTCACCCGGCTCACTCGGCCGCTCGATCCGCGTCGACATCGAACCTCCGTCCGCAGGCGCACGCGACCACGCGGTCCTTAAGTATAGGCCGTGACGCGCTGCGGCGGCGCCACACCGCGGCCGCCGATGGCGGTCTCGGATGCACGTGCCGTAGACTCGCGCGCTCGAGGTCCGGTCGTCACCAACGACGGGGGTTCCAATGAGCAACATGCGCAGGATGGCATTGATGCTGCTGGCGGCGGTGGTCGCCGGCGCCGGCTGCACGACGGGGCGGACGAATGGCCCGGACGCGACGGCCGTGATCGCCGCCGCGGTCGACTCACCGGACCGTCCGGACGCCGATCGACGGCTCGATGCCGCACGTCGCCCCAAGGACATGCTCGCGTTCTTCGGCATGCGGCCGGGGATGAAGGTCGTGGACCTATTCACCGGTCGGGGCTGGTACGCAGAACTCGAGGCGCGCGTCGCCGGTCCCTCAGGAGAGGTCTACGCGCAGAACCCGCCCGAATTCCTGAAGGCATTCGGCGACAAGGACATCACCGAGCGACTGGCGAACGGCCGCCTGCCGACCGTTCATCGCTGGGACCACTCGCTCGACGCGCTCGAGCTGCCGGCAGGGCACTTCGACGGCGCGATCGCGAACGACGTCTTCCATGACTTCTTCTGGCTGTCCAAGGACGTCGACGGCGTGGTCAAGCAGATCTACGCGGCGCTCAAGCCGGGTGGCTTCTTCGCAATCGTCGACCACTCCGCGCCGCTGGGCACGGGCGATGCGTACGCGCGCAGTCGGGATGGGCAGCATCGCATCGACGAGAATTTCGTGAAGACTCTGGTCACGCGGGCAGGCTTCCGGCTCGAGGCCGAGAGCAACCTGCTGCGCAATCCCGAGGACGACCGCAGCAAGCCGTTCTACTCGCCCGAGATGAAGGGCAAGAACACGGATAAGTTCGCGCTGCTATTCCGCAAGCCGCGCTGAGCGACGCGGCGCGGGCGGCGGCGGTCGCACCGCCGCCCGTCACCGCGGCAGCCAGCCGATCTCGCGCGCGGTGGCCTCGCCGATGAGGCACTCGTCCAGGGAGTCGGGCATTTCCTGCGTTCCCGGAGCGATTGCGCGCCGCCCCGCCATGATCTCGGCGCGGCGCTGCGGCAGCAGCGGACGCTGCCCGGGATCCGCGTAGCCCTGCGGGTAGAGCGGCGCATCGGTTGCGGGGTCGTACTTGTCAGTCGCGCCCACGGTGTGCAGCAGCTCGTGCGCGATCACGATCGCATTCTGATCGTCGGCCGCGCGCGCGGCGAAGGCGTTGACCACCCCCACGCGGCCCTTGCTGAGTCCCAGCGAATGGTCGAGGTGAGTCTCCTGCGTCGGATCATGGTAGAGGATGAAGAGACGAACGTGCGGGCGCAGCCGGCCCGCGACGTCGCTCGCGCGCCACGCGTACCAGCGCAGGCGCAGGCTCCACCAGACCGTCGCCAGCGGGTTGCCCGGGAGCGGCGCCGGCGGCGGCAGCGCGGCTGGTGACGGGAACAGCTCGACGCGGAAGGGGGTGCTGAGAGCCATCCCCCAGCGATGCGCCTCCCGGGCGAAAAACGGCTCGAGCCCGCGAAAGGCTTCGGCCGTCAGCCCGTCCAGATAGGCACGCGTCGTCCGCGATTCGTCGGCCGCGAGCGGGAAGATCCCCACGTACACCGGGTCGCGCCAGGACGCGATCCGGCGGTTCTCGAGCCAGGCGCTGCCCGCCACGACGAGCAGCACCGCGAGCAGGATGCCGACCCGGATGCGCTTCCACATGGCGACACTGCCGCGTCCGGCGCGCCGGCGGTGCGCGCCGGCCCGCCCGGCTACTGGATCTTGCCGAGGTAGTCGTTCTTGCCGACGTCGATGCCGTTCTTGCGCAGCACCGCGTAGGCGGTCGTGACGTGGAAGTAGAAGTTCGGCAGCACGAAGCGCAGCGCGTAGTCGTGCGCCGAGAAACGGAGGGTCTGGCGCGGGAACTGCAGCACGATCTCGCGCGCCGTGCTGCCATTCACCTGCTCCGGCGTGACGCTCGCGAGGAAGGCGCGCGTCTTCGCGATGCGCTCCTTGAGCTCGGCGATCGTGGACTCGGTGTCCTCGTGCTTCGGGATATCGACGCCGGCGAGCCGCGCTGCGGCACCCTTGGCCGTGTCGCAGGCGATCTGCACCTGCCGCTTCAGCGGGAACATGTCGGCGATCAGGCGGGCGTCGGGCAGCACCCGCGCGTCGAGCTTCTTGGCTTCGGCGTGCGCGGCGGCCTTGTCGAGGATGGCCTCGAGGTTGGTGAGGCCGAGGTCGAGTGCCGGGATCGAGGCGTCGTACAGCGATAGGGACACGGCGGGCTCCGGTGTCGTCGGGCGGGGGGACGCCAGTGTAGTCGAGTCGGCGGCGGGTCGTCGCGACTGGAGGCTGCAGCGCCCGGCGGCCGGCCGGTACACTGGCGCTCCGCCGTCCGATGTCGAGGTGCACCGTGACCCCCGATGAGTTCCGCCGCGCCGGCCATGCGCTCGTGGAGTGGATCGCCGCCTACCGCGAGCGGCTCGCGCGCGCGGACCTGCCGGTTCAGGCGACGGTGCAGCCTGGCGAGGTTATCGCGCGCCTGCCGGCCGCGGCGCCCGAACGCGGCGAGCCGTTCGAGGCGATCCTTGCCGACGTCGAGGCGCTGCTGATGCCCGGCGTGACGCACTGGCAGCATCCGCGCTTCTTCGGCTACTTCCCGAGCGGTGGATCGCTCGCCTCGGTTCTCGGCGACATGCTGAGCACCGGCCTGGGCGTGATCGGCCTCAACTGGCAGGCAGGTCCGGCGCTCACGGAGCTCGAGCAGGTCACGACGGACTGGATGCGGGACCTTCTCGGCCTGCCGCCCTCGTTCAGCGGGGTCATCCAGGACACGGCCTCGGCTGCGACCTTTGTCGCGCTCGTGTGCGCGCGCGAACGGGCGAGCAACTACTGCGCGGCGCACGCGGGCCTGCAGGGCGGTGACCCGCCGCTCGTCGTCTACACATCCGCGCAGGCGCACAGTTCGGTTGAGAAGGCCGCGCTGCTCGCCGGCTTCGGCCGCGACCATGTCCGGGCGGTCCCCCTCGACGGCGAGTTCCGGCTGGACGTCATGGCGTTGGAAGCCGCGATCGCCGCGGATCGCGCCGCCGGACGGCGGCCGTGCGCGGTCGTCGCCACCAGCGGCACGACGGCGACCACGGCGATGGACCCGATCGCGGCGATCGCGGCGGTCGCTCGCCGCGAGCAACTGTGGCTGCACGTGGACGCGGCGATGGGCGGCAGCGCCATGATGTTGCCCGAGTTCCGTCACCACTGGGATGGCATCGAGGCGGCCGACTCGGTGGTCGTGAATCCCCACAAGTGGCTGACCGTCGCCTTCGACTGCTCGCTCTACTTCGTGCGCGACGCCGAGCATCTGGTGCGAGTGATGTCGACGAACCCGAGCTACCTGCAGACCCCGATGGATGCGCGGGTGCGCAATTACCGCGACTGGGGCGTGCCGCTGGGGCGGCGGTTCCGCGCGCTCAAGCTCTGGCTCACGCTGCGCGACCAGGGTGCCGAGGCGCTGCGCGCAAGGCTGCGCCGCGACCTCGACAACGCGCAGTGGCTCGCCGCGCAGGTCCGGGCCGAACCGGCCTGGGAGGTCACGGCGCCGGTGGTCCTGCAGACCGTGTGCGTCCGGCACGCGCCGCGCGGCATGAGTGCCGCGCAGGTCGACGAGCACACGCGGCGCTGGACGCAGGCGCTCAACGATTCAGGCACCGCCTACCTGACGCCGGCGCTCGTCGGCGGCCGCTGGGTCACGCGAGTGTCGATCGGCATAGAGCTCACCGAGCGCACGCACGTTGCGCAGCTCTGGGACGCGATGCGCCGCGTGGCGTCGACCGCGCTGGCGGCAGCCGCCGGCGGCGATCGCGTATAGTCGTGGCCCGCAGGCCACCGGGGGAGCCAGGATGAGGATCAGTCACGCACTCGCCGCACTGGGTCTGGCCGCAGCGCTGCTGCCGCCGCCGCCCGCCGCCGCCGCGGAGGCGACGACGGTGGTGAAGGCGCGACGGCTGTTCGACGGGATCACGGGACGGCTCACCGAGCCCGGTCTGGTCGTCGTGCAGGGCGAGCGCATCGTCGGCGTGGGCGCCGCGGCGCAGATTCCCGAAGGCGCGCAGGTCATCGACCTCGGCGATGCGACCCTGCTGCCGGGATTCATCGACGCGCATGTCCACATCACCGACGAGGCCTCTTCGGACCCTTACCGCGACTTCTACGAGGGCATGCTGCGCCTGCCGGCCGAGCAGGCGTACTACGCTGAGAAGTACGCCCGCGCGACGCTGGCGGCGGGCTTCACCACGGTGCGCGTGGTCGGCGCCGGCGACTGGGTCGACGTCGCGCTGCGCAACGGGATCGCGGCCGGGCTGGTGGAGGGCCCGCGGATCCTGACCGCGGCGCATGCCATCGGATCCCCCGGCGGGCACTGTGACCAGCCGCCGTTCCCGCCGGAGCGCGTGCGGCCGCTCGGTCCCATCGAGGGCGTGTGCTCCGGACCCGAGTCCTGCCGGGAGGCGGTGCGCGAGCAGATGAAGTGGGGCGCCGACGTGATCAAGATCTGCGCCTCCGGCGGCGTCCTGTCGGAGGCCGATCCGCTCAAGGTCCCGCAACTGACGGCTGCGGAGCTCGAGGCGATCGTCGGCGAGGCGCATCGCTGGGGCCGCAAGGTCGCGGCGCACTCGCACGGTGACGAGGCCGCTCGACTCGCGGTCGAGGCCGGTGTCGATTCGATCGAGCACGGTACGTTCCTGACCGCCGATACCCTGCGCCTCATGAAGCAGCGCGGAACGTACCTCGTGCCGACGCGGCTCGCGGCGTGGTGGAGCGGCCGCCACGCCGACACCTACCCGCCACCCATCGCGCGCAAGGCGAAGGCAGCGGCCACCGCCGGCGCGGAGATGATGAAGACCGCGCTGCGGATCGGCGTGCCGATCGCGTTCGGCACCGACTCCGGGGTTTCGCCACACGGGCTCAACGCGCGGGAGTTCTCGCTGCTGGTCGCCGACGGCATGACACCCGCGGCCGCGCTGCTGGCGGCCACGCGGGATGCCGCCAAGCTGCTGGGGGTGGACGGGCAGACCGGCAGCCTCGAGTCCGGCAAGTCGGCCGACCTCGTGGCCGTTCCCGGCAACGTCCTCGAGAACATCGCGGCGACGGAGCACCCGGTGTTCGTGATGGCGCGTGGCCACGTCTTCGGCACCCGCCCCTAGGCGCCGGTCGCGCGATCGATAGTCAGAGGATGGCGTCGTGACCCACATCAACGCCCGCTGGGACGAACAAGAGGTGCGCGCCGCCTTCCCGGCGCTCGCGATCCGGGACGCCGGCGTGCCGCGCATCTACCTCGATGCCCCGGGTGGTACCCAGGTTGCCGGCCGCGCGCTGTCGCGCATGCGCGAGGCGATGGTTGACCACTGCGCCAACGAGGGCGGCTCGTTCCGAACCTCGCGGCTGACCGACGAGGGACTCGAGGCGGCGCACGCGGCGGCTGCCGAATTCGTCGGCGCTGCACCCGATGAGGTGCTGTACGGACTCAACACGACCAGCCTGCTGTTCCACTTCTCGCGCATGTTGTCGCGCGACTGGCGTCCCGGCGACGACATCGTGCTCACCCGCATGGATCACGACGCCAACGTCGCGCCGTGGCTGATCGCGGCCGAGGAGCGGGGCGTCAACGTGCGCTGGCTCGACTTCGACGTCGACACGTTCCAGTACCGGTACGATCGGCTGGCGGCGCTCGTCGGGCCGCGCACGCGGCTCGTGGCATGCAACCACGCCAGCAACTTCCTCGGCACGATCAACGATGTCCGGCGGATCGTGGCCGCGGGCCGGGCGGTGGGTGCCGTGACGGTCGTCGATGCGGTCCAGTCGGCGCCGCACTTCCTGCTCGACGTCGCCGCGATCGGCTGCGACCTGCTGGCGTCCTCGCCGTACAAGTACTTCGGACCACATGCGGGGCTGCTGTACGTCCGCCGCGAGCTCGCCGACCGCCTGACGCCGCTCAAGGTGAGGCCATCTCCCAACTCGATGCCGCACAAGCACGCACCGGGGACGCCGTCCTTCGAGGCGCAGCTCGGGACGCTCGGTGCCCTCGAGCACCTGGCCTGGCTGGGTGACCGATTCGGCGCAGTCGCGCCGGGGTCTGGTCTGCGCGTCCGCATCGCCGGCGGTCTCGCCGCCGCGACCGCGCACGAGACCGCGCTGGCGGTACGCTTCCTCGAAGGTCTGCGCGGCATTCCGGGCGCGCGTCTGTACGGACTATCCGATCCGGCAGCGGTCACCGGCCGGGTGCCCACGTTCAGCCTGCGCATCGGTCGAGTGCCGCCCACCGCGCTGGCCGAGGCGCTGGCGGCCCGCAACATCTTCGTCTGGGCGGGATCGTTCTACGCCTACGAGATCGCCGGGGCGCTCGGAGTTCGCGACGACGGCGTGCTGCGCATCGGCTTTGCGCACTACAACACTCTGGCTGAAGTCGATACGGTGCTCACGGCGCTGCGCGAGCTGGCGCGCGGCGACTGAGGCGCGAGGACGACCACGGGCGCAGGACCCGGAGGCGGATGGCATGTCCGACTGGCAGCAGAAGTTTGAAGCCGCGGTCAGCCAGGTGCGCGAGCTGAGCGAGGAGCCGGGAACGGCGGACCTGCTGCAGCTGTATGCGCTGTACAAGCAGGCGACGGCGGGCGACGTCAGCGGCCCGCGGCCCGGTCCGTTCGACGTGCGGGCGCGCGCCAAGCACGACGCCTGGGCCAAGGTTCACGGTGTTGGTCGCGAAGAGGCGATGAAGCGCTACGTGACGCTGGTCACGCGGCTCGCCCGTGGTTGAGGCGAGCCGGAGCGTGGCGGCCGGGCGAGCAGAATCGAGTCAGGGTCGCGCCGCCGGCGCGATCGTCTCAAAGGAGGAGAGCGGACATGGGACTCTTTGACGGGGTACTCGGCGGGATCGTCGGCGGCGCCATGATGAGCGTCGTCAACCACGTGCTCGAGCAGAACGGCGGAATCCAGGGCGTGGTCAACCAGTTCGAGCAGAAGGGACTTGGGCCGACGGTGCGCTCATGGGTGAGTACCGGGCCGAACCTGCCGATCACGGCTGACCAGCTGCACCAGGTGCTGGGATCCGGCGCGGTGCAGGAGCTGGCGCAGAAGGCGGGGCTGTCGGTGCCGGAGTTGACGCAGACGCTCGCCCAGCTTCTTCCGCAGGCGATCGACAAGCTGACGCCGGCCGGAACGATCCCGAAGGCCTAACGAATTGGTCCGCCGGCACCGACGTCCTGGCCGCGAGGGGGGCTCGGCGGTCGGGCGGCGGCACCGGCGGACCCGGGTCGTCGAAATCAGTATGCTCGGCGCGCCTGAAGCCGGGCTTAAGGGCTGAGGCAGCTACCGGCGCAGGCGGGCCGGCGCGAGCGCCGACGCCTCGACACCGGTGTCCTGGATCACCGCGGGGAGGTCGCGACGGAGGATCATCGCCGCCGCGAACTCACCCATCGCCGGCGCGGTCTGGATGCCGTAGCCGCCGAGTCCGGCGTGCCAGTAGAAGCCGGGCGCGTCCCGCTCGAATCCCGACACCGGATCCCGGTCGGGACCAAAGACGCGCAGCCCCGCCCACGAACGCAGCACGCGCCGGACGGGGAAGTCGATGACCTGCTCGATGCGATCCACCGCGGTCGCGACGTCGAAGTCGTCCGGCTGCACGTCCGCCGCCGGCACGGGAACCTCCTCGGCGAGCGAACCGAGGAGCCGGCCTGCCTCCGGCTTGAAGTAGAAGAGTTCCTCCGCATCGGACACCATCGGCCAGCGCGCGATGGGGACCGACTCGGGTGCGTCAAAGATGAACGCGGTGCGCCGATGCGGCACGAGTCCCAGCGGCGCGATGCCGGCCAGCGCCGCCGTCTCGTCCGCCCAGGCACCGGCCGCATTGACCACCACGCGCGCCTCGAGCTCGTGCTGCGCGGTTCGCACCCGCCAGCCGTTGGCGGTTCGTTGCAGCGCCGTCACGCCGTGGTCGGTCAGGGTACGCGCGCCGCGGGCGCGCGCGCCGCGCAGGAACCCCTGCAGCAGGGCCTCGACGTCGAGGTCCTGTGCCGTCGGGTCCAGCAACGCCCAGTCCACCGCCGCCGCACGCAGCGACGGCACGAGCGCGCATGCCTCGGTACCCGACAGGCGCTCGAGCGTGGTGCGGCCGCTGGCGCGGGCGACTGCCTCGTGCTGCTCGAGCGCCCCGCGCTGCGAAGCGCCGCCGATCGTGAGGAACCCGCGCCGCGCCAGCAGCGGCGCATCAGCGAACGACGGCGGCGGCGAGTCGAGGAATGCCCCGGCCGCCGCCGTGAGCCGGCGAATCAGCGCACTGCCGTACTGCGGTGCATACAGCGCGGCCGAGCGCCCGGTGCTGTGGTAGCCGACGTGAGGTTCGCGCTCCAGCAGCACGACGTCGGCGTGCGTCGCGGCGAAATAGGCGACCGACGCGCCGGCCATGCCACCGCCGATGATGCAGACGTCCACTACCATGCTGCGCCCTGCGTGCGGAGCGCCACGCTCCACCAGGCCCTCATTATCGACCAGCGCCCGCACGTGCCGCTACCGGCACCCGCCCCGCGTCGCGCGCCGCCGCACCGATCGTGCTAACGTTCCGCGCCGCGCCCGCCACGCGCGGTCCAGACCCAGATCCAACCGTGTCCACCGTCCTCGTGTTCCCTGGCGCCGGATGAACCGCTTCGACGCCATCGTCGTCGGCGGCGGGCACAACGGCCTGACGAGCGCCGCATTCCTGGCGCGCGCCGGGCTGCGGGTCGTCGTTCTGGAGCGCAACCCGTACATCGGCGGCGCCACCGTGAGCCGGGAGCTGCACCCGGGCTGGGTCTACTCCAATTGCTCCTACGTGTGCAGCCTGCTGCGTCCGGAGATCTACCGCAGCCTGGAGCTCGGTCGGCATGGACTGCAGATCGTGCCGTACGGTGGCGGCGTGACCTTCACGCGCGACGGCGACGTGCTCGGCGGCTACGTCGACAAGGAGGTGCGCCGTCGCGAAATAGCGCGCTATAGCGCCCGCGATGCGGACGCCTACCTGCGCTACGGGCGCGACGTCATGCGCCAGTGCCGGCTGGTCCGCTCGTTGCTGATGCGCACGCCGCCGGACCCGACGTCCTGGCGACCGCGCGACCTGCGCGAGATGCTGCACGTCGGGCGGGAATTCGCGCGCCTCGGCGAGGCCGGCATCTACGACACGATCCGCTTCTACACGATGAGCATCGCCGACTACCTCGGCGAGTACTTCGAGAGCGATGTCGTCAAGGCGAACTTCGCGGGCTCGGGCATCATCGGCACGGCTCTCGGCGTCCAGTCGCCGGGTACGGCGTACGTGCTGCTGCACCACTACATGGGCGATGTCGATGGCCAGGCGGGCGCGTGGGGATTCGCGCGCGGTGGCATGGGCGCGGTGTCGCGTGCCCTGGCGGCGGCGGTGCAGGCGCACGGCGGCGAGGTACGGTCCGACGCGCCGGTCGCGCGGATCCGCACGCGCGCAGGCCGAGTCGTCGGTGTCGCGCTCGAGAACGGCGACGAGCTGGACGCGCCGGTCGTGCTTTCCGCGCTCGATCCCAAGCGCACCTTCCTGGGCCTGTTCGACGCCGGCGACCTTGACCCGCGGCTCGTGAAGCGCGCCCGCGACTTCAAGATCCGTGGGTCGTCCGGCAAGCTCAACATCGCGCTCGACGGGCTGCCGTCGTTCCCGGCGCTCGGTCCGAAGCACCCGCTGCTGGCCGGCGACATGCACTTTCTGGATTCCCTGGAGCGCTTTGAGCGCGCCTACGACGACTGGAAGCGCGGCACGTGGTCGCAGGATCCCTACCTCGACCTGCTGATGCCGACGATGACCGACCCGACGATGGCGCCGCCGGGGAAGCACTTCATGTCGGTCTTCGTTCAGTACGTGCCGCACCGGCTGGCCGGTCGCGAATGGACCGACGCGGATCGTGACGCCTTCCGCCGGACGGTGTTCGCGCAGATCTCCCGCTACAGCCCGGACTTCGAGAAGCTCGTCGTGCACGCCGAGGTACGCACGCCGCAGGAGCTGGAGGCCGAGGTCGGCCTGACCGAGGGCAACATCTTCCACGGCGAGCTCACATTCGACCAGCTGCTGTTCAATCGCCCGTTCCCGGGCTTTGCGCAGTACCGCGGCCCGTTCCGCGGCATGTACCTGTGCGGCTCCGGTACCCACCCGGGCGGCGGCGTGATGGCAGCGCCCGGCGCGAACGCGGCCCGCGAGGTGCTTCGCGACCTGCGGCGCGGATCGACGGTACCGGAGGGTTGGAGCGATGACTGAGGCGCGGCCCACCGTCGTCATCGGCGCCGGCCACAATGGCCTGGTCGCCGCGGCCTACCTCGCGCGTGCAGGACGACGCGTCGTGGTCGTCGAGGCCGCCGGCCACGTGGGTGGTGCTGCCGTGACACGCGAGTTCGCGCCGCACTTTCGGGTATCGGCGGTCGCCCACCTGACGCACCTGCTCGATCCGGTGATCGTGCGCGAGCTCGCCCTTGAGCGCCACGGGCTGGCGTTCGCGCGCGAGAGCCTGCGGACGGTGGCGCTCAACCCCGATGGCGAGGCCGTGGTACTCGACCAGCGCGCGGTGGTGGCCGGACCGGTCGCTGAACCGGATCGGGCCGCTTACGCCGAGTTCATGGTCCGCATGCGACGGTTCGCGGCAGTGCTCGGGCGGCAGCACCGTCGTGTGCCACCGCGGCTGGCCTGGGAGCGCTGGACCGACGCGCTGCCGGCGGCCGCGGTAGGGCTCGACCTGCGCCGCCTCGGCCGCGAGGAGCTCCGCGAGTTCCTGCGCATCGTGACGATGGCCATCTACGACGTCGCGGACGAGGCATTCGAGAGCCCGATTCTCAAGGGCGCCGTGTCGCTGGACGCGGTGCTTGGCACGCGACTCGGCGCACGGTCGGGAAACAGCGTGTTCACCTACCTGCATCGCCTGAGCGGCGCGGCCTGGGGCCTGGGCGGACCCAGTCTGCCGCGCGGGGGCGTCGGGTCCGTGACGGACGCTCTGGCGGCCGCCAGCCGGCTGGCCGGTGCCGAGATCCGTCTCGCGAGCCCCGTCGAGGCGGTCCTCGTGCGCAGTGGACGGGCAGCGGGCGTGCGGCTCGCGGGCGGTGAGGTGATCGAAGCGGCGGCGGTGCTCTCGAGCGCCGATCCCCACACGACGCTGCTCGGCCTCGTTGGGGCGAGGCACCTCGAAGCCGAATTCGCGCAGCGCATTCACCATCTGCGCGCGACGGGTACGGCGGCGAAGCTGCACCTCGCACTGCGGGCGCCACCCGCGTTCCGCGGCGTTGCGGCGGAGCATGCCGGTGAGCGCCTGCTGATCTCGCCGAGCGCGACGTATGCTGACGAGGCCTTCAATCCCGCCAAGTACCGCCAATGGTCGGAGCACCCGGTGCTGGAGATCACGGTACCGACGATGCACGACGCAACGCTCGCGCCACCCGGCCAGCATGTCCTGTCGGCGGTGGTCCAGTACGCACCGTACGACATTGCGGGCGGCTGGGACGCGGCGCGGGCTCCCTTTGAGGCGAGGCTGCTGGCGCTGCTCGAGCAGTATGCGCCGGGCATCGGTGGGCAGGTGATCGCCGCTCAGCTGCTGACCCCGGCGGACATCGCGCGCGATTACCGCATTGCGGGCGGCCACTGGCACCACGCCGAACTCGCGATCGACCAGGCGCTCATGCTGCGGCCGGTTCCCGGAGCGGCGCGCTATGCGACGCCGATTGACGGCCTGTACCTGTGCGGGGCGGGCAGCCATCCGGGCGGCGGCCTGATCGGCGCGGCCGGTCGCAACGCGGCGCGCGTCGCGCTCGGGGAGGAGCCGTGAGGCCGCCGCGCGAACACTACCGGGAGGTCGTGCGCCGGACGCCGTTCCACTCGCGGACGACCCGTGCGAACGAGCTCAACCTGTGGCATCGGTGGCGCGACTACACGGTGGCCGACGCCTACTTCGACGTCACACTGGAGTACACGGCGCTGCGCAACGCCTGCGCCGTCTTCGACATCTCGCCAATGACGAAGCACCGGATCGAGGGACCGGACGCGCTGTCGTTCCTGAACCGGCTGGTGACGCGGGACGTCGCCCGTATCGGCCCTGGCCGCGTCGGATACTGCGTCTGGTGCGACGACGGCGGCCAGGTCATCGACGACGGTACCTTGTTCCACCTGCAGCCGGGCTCCTACCGCCTCTGCTCGCAGGAGCGCCAGCTCGACTGGCTCACCCGTTCCGCGCTCGGGTTCAACGTATCGATCCGCGAGGAGACCGAGGAGGTCGCGGCCCTGGCGCTGCAGGGTCCGACCAGCTGCACGGTGCTGCGCGCGCTCGGCCTCGACGGCATCGAGACGCTCGCGCCGTTCGCGATGCGCACGTACGCGCTGGCCGGCGCCGAGCTGCTCGTATCGCGCACCGGTTACACGGGCGACCTCGGCTATGAGCTCTGGACTGCGCCCGCGCAGGCGGAAGCGCTGTGGGATCGTCTGTTCCAGGCCGGCGAAGCGTACGGAATCCGGCCGATGGGGACCCACGCGCTCGAGATGGCGCGCATCGAAGCCGGCTACATCCAGGCCGGGGTCGATTTTCTGCCGGCGGACCGGGCCGTTCGCGTCGACCGGACGCGCTCGCCGTTCGAGCTCGACCTTGGCTGGCTGGTCGACTTCAGCAAGCCGAACTTCACGGGTCGCCGCGCGCTGCTCGATGAGCAGCGCCGCGGATCCCGCTATCGACTGGTCCGGCTCGACGTCGAGGGCAACAAGCCTGCCAAGGATGCCTACGTCTACGACGATCGCCGCAACGTCATCGGGGCCGTGACGTCCGCGCTGTGGTCGCCGATGGCGAAATCGAGTATCGCGCTGGCCAGCGTGCGCATGCCCTGGGGCAGGCCAACCGACGAGCTGTGGGCCGAGATCTACTACCAGAAGGAGCTCAAGTGGAACCGCCTGAATGCGCGCTGCCGCGTCGTGAAGGGGGCGTTCTACGAGCCGGCCCGCCGACGGTTGACACCGCCACCCGCGTGGTAGCCGCGGGCCCGGAACTCGGTCGCCGGGGCCCGGTCTGTTCAGCGAGGTTTGTGCACTGCATCGGCGCGGCGCGGGCGGCCCCCGCCGGGGGCCGCAGGCGGCGCTTGAGACGCCGTCGCGAACCCGCTAGCGTCAGGTTCGGACTGCGGAGGTCGTCATGAACCGCCGGCTCGTCCTCCTTGGTGTGCTCGGCGCTCTGGTCCTGGGCGGCGCCGGCTATTACCTGTGGCAGATGGCGCATCCTCCGGAACCGGCCGTGCGCACAGTCGCGGGCGGCGGCCCGCCGGAGCACGGGATCGAGCATCCGCTGGCGACTGCCGAGGGCACCGCACTTCCGCCGCTGGCGGAGAGCGACGCGCCGCTGGCTGCGGCCGTCGCTGCGCTGCTGCATGCGCCGGCGCTGCCCGACGTGTTCTTCCCCGATCGTCTCGCGCGGCGCTGGGTCGCGACGATCGACAACCTGCCGCGCGAGCAAGTCGCCATGGACGTGCGCGCATTGCGCCCGCCATCCGGGCCGCTCGCCACCCGCGGCGACGAGGCGCAGCTCGAGATCGCGCCCGACAATTCGGCGCGCTACGCGCGCTACCTCGAGGTGCTTGCCGCACTGGACCCGGCGCAAGCGGCGGCCGTCTATCGACGCTTCTACCCGCTGCTGCAGCAGGCGTACGAGGATCTCGGGTATCCAGGCAAGTACTTCAACGATCGCGTCGTCGCGGTGATCGATCACCTGCTGGCGACGCCCGAGGTGGCCGGACCGATCCGGCTCGTACGCCCGAGCGTGATGTTCAAGTACGCCGACCCCAAGCTCGAGGCGCTGTCAGCCGGGCAGAAGGCCCTGTTGCGGATCGGCCCCGAAAACGCTGCGGCGGTGAAGGCCAAGCTCCGCGCATTCCGCGCGGAGATCGTCGTGGACCACTAACGCGGCCGGACGCCTGGCCCGTGGCGTCCGTGCGTGATGCCCGCCTAGCGCAGCAGCGAGGCGAGGCCGGTGACGACCATCAGCACACTGACGGACAGCACCAGGAAATCGACAACCTTTCCCATACGTTCCATGTCTATCCCCTTGAATAATGGCGCCTGTAGGCAGGCGCTCGGTTTGACCGAATAGTGACGCAAAATGGCGACACTTCTCAAGGGGACTGTGGATTTGACATAAGTCCAGCCCGCCAGGGCGCGAAGGTCCACGGCCGCACCAGCGGCTTGGAGTCGCACCGGCGCTGTGCGGCTCAGGCAGCGATCAGGGCGTGATACGCCTCGAGGAGATCAGCCACGACGGCGTCATGGATCCGCGCGCCATGTTCTTCGCGCGCAAGCGCCGGGTTCGATCCCATGCGTCCGTCGGGATAGCGGCGGCGGTAATCCGCTGCGTCCTGGAAATCGTGACCGCCCGGCGCGGTCGCGGGCTCCAGCACGACGTCGCGCAGCTGGCCGCGATGGTAGTAGGCGGCGAGTGCGACCTCGCTCGGCGTCGCATGGCTGCCCTCGGCGGCGCCGTACAGTTCCCGCACGATCGGGCCAAGTGCGCGCGACTCGAACCAGTTGAACAGCTCGCATCGCAGCGCTCCCGCACGGCCCGCGAAGCTCGTGTCGGCGTAGATCTCGGCGAACGCGGTGCGCAGCGGCGCGATGTTGCCGCCGTGCCCGTTCACGAACAGGAACTGGCGAAAGCCAGTGGCCGCCATCGACACGACGAGGTCGCGGACCACCGCGACGAGCGTCGATGGTCGCAGCGACGCGCTGCCGGGGAAGCCAAGGTGGTGCTGCGCCATCCCGATCGCGAGGGTCGGCGCCACCACGGCACCCGCAACCGTGGCCGCTCCCAGTGCCAGACCCTCGGCGGTCAGCGCGTCGGTGCCGATCAGACCGCTCGGTCCATGCTGCTCCGTCGATCCGATGGGGACCAGAATGGCAGGCGTGCGCGCGAGGTAGCGCTCGACCTCGGGCCACGTCATCAGTTGCAGTCGCATCGGCGTGCGCGTCGCAGGCTCAGTCGGGCTGCATCGCCGCGAGCTCGTTGCCCGCGGGGTCGGCGAAGTGAAAGCGCCTCCCGCCCGGGAACGAGAACGCGGCGCGGGTGATCCGGCCCCCGGCCGCCCGAACCGCCGCCTCGGCCGCCTCGAGCGAATCGACCTGGATCACCGGCAGTGGCGCGCGCGTCGCCTCGGTCGCGTCGGCCTGTATGCCGAGGTCGACGTCGCCGCTCAGCGTGCAGGCGTAGCTCGGCCCGAAGTCGGTCATCTCAAAGCCGAAGGCCGCCGCGTAGAAGCGCTTCTGGGGCGCCGTGGCCGCGGCCGGCAGCTCCACGAAGTTGATGCGGTTTGGCATGGGAACTCCTGTCGGCTGTGTCAGTCCGGACGCTGCGCCCCCGGCGCGTCGAGCCAGCGCTGCATGAAGACGAGGTCCAGCCAGCGACCGAACTTCCGGCCGACCTCGCGAAAGTGCGCGACGCGTTCGAACCCGAGCCGCTTGTGAAACAGGATGGAATCGAGGTTCGTGGCGTCGACGCCGCCGATCATGACGTGCTTGCCGAGCTCGCGTGCCCGCGGAATCAGTGCCTCGACGAGTTCGCGGCCCACGCCACGCCGGCGCACGTCAGCGCGCACATGGACGGTGTGCTCCACGGTGTACCGGTAGCCGTTCCACGTGCCGCGCCAGTCGCCGAAGGACGCGAAGCCCAGCACCTGGCTGGCGTCGCAGGCGACCAGCACCGGGAAGCCCCGCTCGCGGCGCGCGAGCAGCCATGCGCGGCGTTCGTCGATCGACACCGGCTCCACCGCGTATACCGCGGTCGACGTCCGGATGACGTCGTTGTAGATCTCGAGGATGCCCGCGAGGTCCGCATCGGCCGCATCCCGAACGATCATCGCGCTCTCCGCCGCTGCGCCTCCCCGCCGCCATGATGCCGGTAACGGGCCCCGGACGGGTAGTCGGGCGGACGGCGTCCACGCGGCGCACACCGCCGTGGCACACTGGCAGCCACCGCCCCGGGGGCGGCTTCCCAGGGGATGCGCTCATGAGCTGGACCGGAGCCGAACTCGTCCGCCATGCCCTCGAGAACCTCGGCGTGCGGCTCACCTTCGGCATCCCCGGTGTCCACAACACCGAGATATACGACCAGCTCGCCGCCTCGCACCATGTGGAACCGGTGCTGGTTGCGCACGAGGGCGGCGGGGCGTTCATGGCAGACGCCGTCAGCCGGCTCGGCGATAGCATCGGCACGCTGCTGATCGTGCCTGCGGCGGGGGTGACGCACGCGGCGAGCGGCATCGGCGAGGCGTTCCTCGACGGCATCCCCATGTTGGTCATCTCCGGCGGCATCCGCCGCGACACGGGGCGGCGCTTCCAGCTGCATGACGTGGACCAGCACGCGCTGCTGCGCCCGCTCACCAAGCGAACCTGGCTGGCGCGCAGTCACGCCGAGATCGTGCCCGCGATCTACGACGCCTATGCGTGTGCGACCGGCGGCGAACCCGGCCCTGTCTACGTCGAGGTCCCGGTCGACCTGCAGCTGTTCACCGGCGACCCTGGTGCGTTGCCGGAGCCGCCGCGCGCGAGCCCGGTGCCGCTGCCCGATGCGGCCGAGATCGAGCGCGCGGCGGCCGTGCTGGCGGGTGCCGCCGCGCCCGGCATCTTCTGCGGCTGGGGTGCAGTGGCCGCGACTGCCGAGCTCGAGGCACTCGCCGACCGCCTCGGCGCGCCGGTGGCGACGACGCTGCAGGGGCTGTCCAGCTTCCGCGGCGACCATCCGCTGCACGCAGCGTTCGCACTCGGCCCCTCCGCCGCGCCAGCCGGAGTGCGGGCCTTCGCCCGCTGCGATGCCCTGCTCGCGGTCGGCACCCGCTTCGCGGAGATCCCGACCGGCAGCTTCGGCGCGCGCGTGCCCGAAAACCTGGTCCACGTCGACATCAATCCGGCCACCATCGGGGCAAACTACCCGGCACGCGTCGCCCTGCCGGGCGACGCGCGCCCGGTCCTGCGCGCGCTGCTCGAGCGACTCGGGCCTGCGACCGACGCTGACCACGCGCGCCGCGCGAGCGTCGCGCGGCAGATCGCCGCCGACAAGCGTGCCTACCAGGACGAGTGGCTCGCCCACGACTCCGCTGGGCGCGTCAACCCCGCGAGGTTCTTCGCGGCGCTGCGCCGTGCGCTGCCGCGCGACGCGGTGGTCGTCGCGGACGACGGCAACCACACGTTCCTCACCGCCGAGCTTCTACCGATCCTGGAGCCGCGCACCTTCCTGTCGCCCACCGACTTCAACTGCATGGGCTACTGCATACCGGCGACGATCGGCGCCAAGCTCGCCGCGCCGGCGCGGACGGTCGTCGGCATCGTCGGTGACGGCGCCCTGCGCATGACCGGCCTCGAGGCGGTGACCGCCGCCGGCCGCAAGCTCGGCATTGTCTGGTTCGTGTTCAACGACGGCGAGCTGTCGCAGATCTCCCAGGCCCAGGAGATCCCGCTCAACCGCAAGACCTGCTCGGTACTGCCGCCGCTCGACGTTGCGGCGCTCGCGGCCGCGGTCGGAGCGGCGCACGTCCCGATGGCCGACGATGGCGCGGTAGAGCCCGCCCTGGCCGCGGCTCTCGCCGCCGCCGCCACCGGGCGGCCGGTCTTCGTGGACGTGCGGATCGACTACAGCAAGCGAACCCGCTTCACCGAGGGCACCGTGCGCACGATGCTGGAGCGATTCGACATGGCGACCAAGGCTCGCTTCGTCGGCCGCGCCCTGTGGCGCCGCCTGACGGGCTGACGCCTTGCCGGCGGCGGGCATCACGCCCGCCGCCAGCCGGTGGCCGTCAATTATTGGGCGCGCCGTTGTTGATCCAGGTCTTCACCTGGTCGATGGTCGCCTGGTCGAGATAGGGCCCGCCGAATGGCATCCGGCCACCGGTGATCGACGGGTCGCCCTGCAGCTTGCGGATCAGGTAGCTGTTCGCCGGGTCGTTCGGCGCGACACGCTTCAGCGCCGGCTGCTCGATGCTCGCGACGTTGACAATTGCCGCGTAGGTGTTGCCGGCGGTCAGGTTCTGCACGCCGGGAAGCGACGTGCCCACACCGGTGTGGCAGCCCGAGCAGCGCGGCGTGAAGATCGTCGTCTGCAGCTGCGACAGCGTCATCGTCCCCACCGTCACCTCGACGGCGGGCGAGGTCCCGACATTGCCGTCGACATCGGTCGCGGTTGCCGTCAGCTGCACGGCGGTGGCGTTCGCCACCGTGCTCGTGTCCCACTGGACGCTGAAGGGTGCCGTGGTCGATGCGCCGATCGACGCGCCGTTCGCGAAGAATTCCACCTTGGCGACGGCGACATTGTCAGTGGCGGTCGCGGACACGGCGACGGTGCCGGTCACGCCGCCCGTCGGCGAAGTGATCGCAACGACTGGCGGGGCGTTGAGCACCGGGGCGCCGCCAAGGTCGATGCGGCCGTAGGCGCCGTTGGCCTCGTTGTTCAGCCCGGCGGCGTAGAACAGCGTGTTGTGCGGCTGGTTGTCAGCATCGTTGCCGAATGCGATGCCCCACAGACCCGGCGCCGCGAACGCAGCGCCGCCCGACGTGGCGACGGTGCCGACGTAACTGCCGCTGACCGGATCGTAGCCGTTGATCGTGCCGTCGCCGAAGTTGCCAACCAGCAGTGCCCCGCTCAGCGTGCCGAAGTCGGCGGGCGCCAGCGCGAGCCCCCACGGTGCGTTGAGGCGACCGCCGGTCGGCACCAGGTGCGCGACGAATACGCCATTGGCGTCGAATACGTCCACGAGACCCAGCCCCGCGCCATTGGCGTTGTCGTGGTTGTCCGGCGGCAGCTGCTGAGCGTAGGTGACAAAGATCTGCACGGCACCGCCGGCACCCGTCTTCAATGCCGCGATGCCGAAGGGAGCGTAGCCCGCGGGGAGGGTCGGGTCGGTGAAGGCGAAGCTGGTCGCGGTGGGCGCCTGCCGGGCGAAGCTCGCGTCGAACACGTCCACCTTGCCGTTGTGAAAGTCGGTTGCATAGAGGAAGTCGCCACTTCCGTTGTTGGCGATCGCGAGACCCTTGTAGACGGCGCCGCCGGCGTCGGCGTACATCACGACCGCGTTGGTGGCGTCCACCGTTGGCGACCAGCCTGCGATCATGCCGCCCTCGCCGACGAACAGGAACTTCGCGGCCGCCGACTTGCCGGCGCTCGATACCACGAAGCTGGTCGTCGTGTTGAACACGACACCGGTCGGGTCGAACGTAGTGCCGCCCGCGCCGGCCGGGAAGCTCACGACCAGCGGCCCGGCGGTCGGCTGAGCCTTGCCGTTGCCATCATAGAGGGTCGACGTCTCCGAGTGATTGTTCGCGACCCACGAGAACCCGGGGCCGAACGCGACGCCCCACGGATTGACCAGTGATGCGTCCACCACCAGGGCGCCGCCCGCAGCGGTATCGCCGACCAGCGTCGTCGCCGTGAACCCGCTTGCCGCCGTGACGGTGAGCGTGACCGACTTGGTGGCGGAGCTCCCGCCGCCGCCGTAGGCGCCGCCCGACACGGTGCACATCAACGTGTAGGTGTCCGTGCCGGCGGTGGTCGGCGTGACCGTCGTCGAGCCGCTGGCCGGCTCCGAGCCGGTCCAGGCACCGCTCGCGGTGCAGCTCGCGGTGCTGTCCGATGACCAGGTGAGCGTCGCACTCTGTCCGGCGACGACGGTGGACGGCTGGATCGTGAGTGTCAGCGGCGGCGGCGGCGGCGGTGCGGAACTGCCGCCGTATCCGCCACCGCAGCCGACGACAAGGAGGGAGGTCAGGGCGACGACCGCGGTCCGAGTCCGGTTCGTGAAGCGCGGGTTCAACATTGAGTGACGCATGGCAGCGGGCTCCCATCTGAGGCGCGCGCTCGAATGGCGCGATCACTGCGTGGGTGCGACTGCGCCGTGGTGCGGTTCTGTCGTCAGCAAAAAAGAAATCGCACCGCGCGCTGAACCCGGAGCGATGCGCCCGGTACCAACGGGCCAACACCCGCTCGGGAGCGAAGCAACGGTGACTCGCAGACTCGTGCTGATCGCCGCGTGGTCCAGTGCCGCAGCGGCCGTGGCCGGCTGCGCCGGCAACGGCGCCGGCCTCGACGCCAACGGCCGCCCGGGCAGTTCGACCGGCGCGGTCAACGGGCCGCTGACCGCCGACTTCGCGTCGATCCAGTCGCACGTATTCACGCCGATCTGCACGGTCTGCCATGCGGGGGCCGCCGCGCCGCAGGGCCTGCGCCTCGATGCCGCCAACAGCTATGCGCTGCTGGTGGGCGTGCCGAGCACGGAGGTGCCGGCGCTGCTGCGCGTGAAGGCCGGCGATCCGGACAACAGCTACCTGGTGCAGAAGCTCGAAGGCCACGCCGCGGTCGGCGCCCGCATGCCGTTCGGGGGACCGTACCTCGACCAGGCAACGATCGATGTCATCCGGCAGTGGATCACCGACGGCGCCGCCCCTCCCGCCGCGACGGCCGCGCCGCCGGGCTTCGCGATCACCGCCGTGACCCCGGCGCCGGGCGATGCCGTCGACGCCCGCCCCTCGATCGTGCTCGCGCTCAGCCAGGACCTCGACCAGACGCGCATCGACGCCTCGTCGCTGCGCTTGGAACGGGTCGGGCCGTCCGGCGCCGCGGCCGGATCGGTGCCGCTCCGGCTGCGCGTTCCGGCGGGCAACCCGCGCGCGCTGCTCGCGCTGCCGTTGTCGCCGCTCGCGCCCGGGATCTATCGGCTCGTGGTCCCGGCCCCGCCGGATACGGGTCTTGCGAGCATCGGCGGCGAGCGCCTCGGCGCACGTGGTGATGCGCAGACGCTTACCGAATTCGAAGTGGTGCCCCCGACATGATCTCGCGACTCGTGATACGTACTGCCGCGGCCGTGCTGCTGCTGGCCGGCGTCCTCGCCCATGCCGAGCCGTACCTCGCCGTCCAGCAGGGCTACAAGTGCAATGCGTGCCACGTCAATCCCACGGGCGGTGGCCTGCGCAGCGACTTCGGCACGGTCTTCGCGGAAAACGTCATGCCGGCGAGCGGGCTGCCGGACGGCGCGCCGGTATGGACGGGGCGCGTCGGCGACTTCCTGCGCGTCGGCGGCGATCTGCGCGCAAGCTGGACGCGCACCGAGGTGCCCGATGCGCGCGCGACGCAGGCCTTCGGGGTCGACCAGCTGCGCCTCTACGCCGACGCGGCGGTCATTCCCGACCGGCTCGGGATCTATGTCGACGAAGAGGTCGCGCCCGGCAACGCCGCCACGATGGAGGCCTACGCTCGGCTCGGCAACCCGGCGAGCGGCTGGTACCTCAAGGCCGGCCGGTTCTACCTGCCGTTCGGCTGGCGACTGCAGGACCAGACGGCCTTCGTGCGCGAGACGAGCGGCATCAGCATGACGACGCCGGATTCCGGCGTCGAGCTCGGCCTAGAACGTGAACACTGGTCGACTCAGCTGGACCTGACCAACGGAGCCGGCAACGCCGGA